>NZ_SFBO01000089.1:0-15640 GCF_007095705.1 Microcystis sp. Msp_OC_L_20101000_S702 | reverse complement strand
CAGTTTTTTCTTTGTCAGTAAGGGTGTCAACAAGGAATATTACAAATTGTTAACCGAGTCTTGAAAGCCTTGTGCTACAAAGGTTTGAAATGTTAAGAAAGATGTGACTAAAGGACAGCCTTGATAAGGGGGGTGTCTGATAATTTTTAACGCCTACTTACTTAATCAACGCATGGTGACAAATTCCTCGGCAGCACTGGGATGAATGCCGACAGTGGCATCAAAATCGGCTTTTGTCGCCCCCATTTTTACGGCAATGGCTACTCCTTGAATAATTTCGGCGGCGTGATCTCCCACCATGTGCGCCCCAAGGATTTTACCACTTTCCTGGTGGACAACTAATTTCATCAAAGTTTTGTCCTCTCGGCCTGGTAAAACATTGTAACCGGGGCGGAATTTAGACCGATAAACTTTAATTACCGTGTCACCATATTGTTTTTTTGCTTGCAATTCTGTTAATCCCACCGTCGCAGCTTCAGGAGTAGAAAATACTGCCGAAGGAACGTTTTCATAACTCATTAACCGGGGTTTATTACCAAAGACTGTATCGGCAAAAGCTCGCCCCTCATTAATCGCCACGGGAGTTAAATTAATTTTATCGGTACAATCGCCCACGGCATAGATATTATCTTCACTGGTTTGGCTATACTCGTTGACGACAATTGCCCCTTTTTTTACCTCGACATTGACATTCTCTAAGCCCAATTTTTCCAGCTTAGGAATTCTTCCCGTAGCGGCTAAACCTAGGGCATCAACAAAGAGCATTTCTGAGGTTTCTTTACCCTGAATATGTACTTTTAAACCCTCAGCAGTTTTCTCGATCGAAGTGGGGAAAGTTTCGGGCATAATTTTAATTCCCTGACGGATCATTTCTGCTTGAATCTCATCGCGGATATCCTCATCAAACCCTCTTAAAATCTTGTCTTTACGGATTAACTGCACCACTTCCGTCCCTAATCCGTGCATAATACCAGCAAATTCTACCCCAATATATCCCGCCCCTAAAACTATAATTCTTTTCGGTTGTTCTGGCAGTTGAAACATGGCATCAGAAACCACCGTATGTTCGATCCCCGGAATATCGGGTTTAACCGGATGTCCCCCCACGGCAATTAAAATTTTATCGGCAGTAATTTTCTCCTCTCCCACCTCTAGGGTATGGCTATCAAGAAACTTGGCATAATTAGGAAAAAGCGTCACTTGAGAATTATCGAGCATCTTTTGATAAATGCCATTTAAACGGATAGTTTCCTGATTAACGGCGCTAATTAATTTTTGCCAATTTAACTGACTCTCTACTGGACTCCACCCGTAACCTTCCGCATCCTTAAATAGTTGCGGAAAACGACTAGAATAAACCATTAATTTTTTAGGAATACAACCGCGATTAACACAGGTTCCTCCCAAACGATCGTATTCTGCTAATCCCACTTTTGCCCCGTATTCGGCTGCCCGTCTAGCGGTGGCAATACCACCAGAACCACCACCAATCACCAATAAATCAAAATCATAACTCATAAAAACATCCTCGCAAATGAATAGAAGTTTGACGGAATCAAGAAACTTTTTTGGCAAAAAGGGGAGCGAATATCTCGGATCAATCCCTAACTGAATCTATCGAGTAACTAGCAGAATATGGTCACTAATGCTGCTAAATTAAGTAGGTAGGTATTAAAAACTTTCAGATCCCCCCGCCTATCGGCACCCCCCTTATTAAGGGGGGCAGGGGGGATCAAACCTAAAATCCATTTTTAATTTAATTATAACCAGCTACTTAGAGTCAATTTACCTACTGCCAAGACTTAATCCTATGCTAACACGCCGCTCGAAATTATCTTTTCTCTTGGGGACTTGTTCCCTATTTCTCTGGGTAAACCATCCCGTCACCCTCGCAACCCCCATCAGTCAAGACAATTCCCCCCCTTCCGAGTTTATCTGTCCAGCAGACTTAGCCACCAGGATCGATCGCATTTTGGCCCGACCCGATTATCAAGGCGCTTATTGGGGAATTTTAGTAAAATCCCTTAATTCTCAGGAAAATCTCTATAGTCTCCACGAAAATAACTTTTTTACTCCCGCTTCTACTGCGAAATTATTAACCACTGCTGCCGCTTTCAGCAAATTTAACCGCGATTATCGTCTGAAAAGCCCGATTTTAGCCCAGGGCAACCCCCCCGATTTAGAAACTTTAACCTTAGTCGGGAGGGGAGATGCAACCATAACCACAGAAAAGTTAGAAAAATTAGCAGAAAAGTTAAAAGCACGGGGAATTAACTCAATTTCTCGCTTAATTGTCGTTGCTAGTCCTTTTGTCGTCTCCGATAGTCAAAAAACCTGGGAATGGGAAGATGTCTTTTTTGACTATGCTGTACCCGCGTCTAGCTTGGTTTTAAACGAAAATTCCGTCACTTTAAAGCTTTTACCGCGACAATTGGGGCAAAGCTTAGATTTACAATGGTCTGATCCCATTGCCGCTAAACAATGGCTAATTGAGAATCAAACCAGCACTGCAGCGCAAGGAAGCCCGAATAATCTGGCAATTAAGGGCAATTTAGCCAATAATCGCCTGATTATCACTGGTTCTCTGGCTATCGATAGTCAAGATGATTTTAATTTAGCTATTCCCCAACCTTCGGAGTATTTCCTTAATCGCTGGCGTAATATCCTTGAAAAAACGGGAATTACCGTTAAAAACGCCGAAATTAGCTCAGAAATTCTCGGCGATGAAATCACAAATTTAGAATCAGAACCCCTAGCATATTTGGTGGAAAAAGTCAATAAAAATAGCGATAATTTACTAGCCGAAACCCTACTACAAATGCTCGGCGGTGTGTCGGGATTGCAAGAAACTTTAACAAAACTGGGAATTAACAGCGATAGTTATAAAATCGGCGATGGTTCGGGGCTATCACGACAAAACCTGATTAAACCCAATACTTTAGGTCAAATCTTACAACTAATGGCAGAAAACCCTGATTATCGTCGTTCTTTAGCCATTGGCGGCATTGATGGCACTTTAACCAATAGATTTCGCCAGACTCCCCTAGAAGGACGATTACAGGCAAAAACCGGGACTTTAACCGGAGTTATCGCTCTCGCCGGTTATCTAGAAACCGCCGACAATCAACCCCTAATCTTTAGCATAACCGTCAATAACAGCGATAAAACCGCCACCACCCTCAGAAACGGCATCGATGAGGTGATTTTGCTACTAGGACAGTTAAAACGCTGTTAATATTGAGGAGGCAAAAGGCAAAAGGCAAAAGGCAAAAGGCAAAAGGCAAAAGGCAAAAGGCAAAAGGCAAAAGGCAGCTTTGTTCTCCCCACTACCCCAACACCCAAACCCGCAACTAATTCGATCGAGCCATTTAATCACAGAAGACTGTATACTTTTGTAAAAATTGCTTCTAGCTGACCTGTAGATTAATCGAGGGAGTTATTGATATATGTATATAGTTCAGGTTGCCTCCGAGTGCGCCCCGGTGATTAAAGCTGGGGGATTGGGGGATGTGGTATATGGATTGAGTCGAGAATTAGAAATTCGCGGTCATTGCGTGGAGCTAATCCTACCCATGTATGATTGTATGCGCTACGACCAAATTTGGGGCTTACACGAGGCTTATCGGGACCTGTGGGTGCCTTGGTACGGTGGCGCAATTCACTGTAACGTTTTTTGTGGTTGGGTACACGGGCGCTTGTGTTTCTTTATTCAACCCAATTCGGGCGATAATTTCTTTAATCGCGGTACTTACTACGGTTGTAAGGACGATAATATGCGTTTTGCCTTCTTCTCTAAAGCCGCTTTAGAATTTTTGCTCAGAAGTAATAAACGTCCCGATATAATTCATTGTCACGACTGGCAAACGGGTTTAATTCCGCCCTTACTTTTTGAAATTTATAAATATCATGGTATGGGCAATCAGCGCGTTCTTTACACCATCCATAACTTTAAACATCAAGGATTTGGTGGTGCAGAAATTCTCTGGGCAACAGGATTAAATAACGATACTTACTACTTTAGCTATGCCCGAATGCGCGATAACTTCAATCCTTTTGTGATTAATTTTATGAAAGGTGGGATCGTCTTTTCCAACTATTTCAATACCGTCTCACCCCACCATGCTTGGGAAGCACACCACACCGATGTTAGTTACGGTTTAGGTCATACAATTCACCAGCATCAACACAAATTTACTGGCATTCTCAACGGTTTAGATTACAATATCTGGAACCCAGAAGTAGATAAATTTATTCCTGCACCCTACGGTATTGATAACTTCTCCGAGAAGGCACGCAATAAGAAGGCACTGCGAGAAAGACTCTGGTTAAGAGATGAACCAGAAAAACCCTTAATTTGTTATGTCGGTCGTTTAGATGACCAAAAAGGCGTACATTTAGTTCACCATGCCATGTATTATGCCTTAGCTCGCGGGGCGCAATTTGTCCTCTTAGGTTCCGCCACCGAATCGTTAATTAATAACTGGTTCTGGCATGAGAAAAATCACCTAAATAATAACCCTGATGTCCATATTGAATTGGGCTTTAATGAGGAATTATCTCACCTCATTTATGCGGGTGCTGATATGATTGTGGTTCCCAGTAATTTTGAACCCTGCGGACTGACACAAGTAATCAGCTTAAAATATGGAACCGTTCCCATTGTCCGGGGAGTTGGTGGTTTAGTTAATACGGTTTTTGATCGTGATTATGATACCTATCACAAACCGGAAGAACGCAATGGTTTTGTCTTTTTTGATCCCGATAATAATGCCCTAGAATCAGCCATGTCCCGGGCATTAGAATTGTGGTACACTCAACCGGAAGAATTCCAAAAATTAGCGATTCAAGGCATGGAATGCGATTACTCTTGGAATCGCCCTGGGGAAGAATACGTTGCCCTCTATGAAATGATTCGCCACAAATAAACTGTCTTGTCTCTAGCAATTCCCTGGCAGTTGTCAACAGAAATTCGAGGAATAGATTTGTTGAAATTTCCAGGGTAATTGCTTTAGTTTTGACCGACTCTTAACCCCACCAACAAACTTTTTCATCAAACCCTACTTAGGGTCTGCTGAATAAATCTAAAAACCTTGTTGGATAAGACTTTTGGACTTTTTTCCCCTCAAAAAGTGCCAGCCATTGCGGGGATCGGGGGGAAAATTCAGGTACTTTTTCCCTGAAAATTAGGTAGTTGACCACCTGAAAATCGATAAAACCCCACACCCCACACCCCACACCCTGCCCCCAGGAAAAGCTTTTTCATCAAACCCTACCTAGTAGAGCAGAAATGTTAACTTTGCTTGGTATTCTTGGGTGAGGGGATGACTAACTCCCAAAATCTGAAATATGGCTAACATGGCTTTTCTTGCCCCATCCTGACGATATTTTCTACTTTCCCCCACCAGGCTAATCAGTTTATCTAAAGCAGCGGCATAATCTTCTTTTAAAGCGAAATTAATCCCAGTAAAAAATATCGGATCGAGGGGATTATTTTCTGATTTTAACTGTTGAAATTCTAGGAGAGTTTTCCAACCTTTGATAACAGGATTTTCCTCTTTAATAGCACTGATTAATCGATAGGCATCTGACCATTTTTCCAGACGCATGAGAAATTTTACCGCCATAATAATTAATCGCGGTTCGTTGGGATATTTAGGAAAAAGACGATCAAATAATTGTTTAGCTGCGGGCAAATTATCGAGGGCGATCGCTTCTTTGATTTCTGCTAATCCTGTTTCTAATTCCGATTGTAAATCGAGACGGGAAAATAAGTCTCTAATTTGTTCTTCTGGCAAAGCACCGACAAAACAGGGTAACACTTCTCCCTTGCTGACAATTCGCACATCGGGAACTCCTTCTACATCGTATTGTTCGGCTAATTCGGGATTTTTATCTATATCTATTTTGGCCAGGATAAAATTATATTCGCTTGCCAGTTTTTCTAGCATCGGTTTTACCAATTTACAGGGTCCACACCACAGGGCATAAAAGTCTAAAATCACTGTATTTATATAGGACTTCTCGATCACTTCACTGTCAAAATTTGTCCCATCTACCTCGATAGAATATCCCATCTATTTCTCCTCTAATAACTTATTTTTCAGCTAGTTTTGTCTCACTTACCTCTTTTACCCAAAGGGCTAATCCTCCCCCTCGTCCCCGGGCTGCTATCATTGTTTCTGTGATCAGAAAATAGGCAAAAAATGCCTGTTTTTTGATGCTTTCCTGATAAAAATTAGCTCCGCTTACCTGGCCATTTCTAATAAAACCTGAATAGAGAGAGCGATTAAATAGGGTTAGGTTGAGCCGGGTGAAATCAAAGGCAAGAAGACGGGTTTTAGGAAAAAACTTAACTAGACCGCTTACAGATAGTTTTACTGCCCCTAAAAATATCTGATTGCTGACGGTTCCAGAGACAAATTCTCCCAGTTCTAAGCTCTCATTTCTTTGGTAAGAGATGGTAATTTTTAACCAGGATGGGAGATAGCGACCCTTACCCAAAACAATTCCCGCTCTCTTTTTCGCTTTTTGAGTTCCTGTGATAAAGTATAATCGCCAAGTACCGACTAAAGCTTCAAAAGTAAGATTTTCTTTAGTTTTTTTAGTGTTTTTTTCTTTGGTTAAGAGAAATTCCAGCAATTGAGAGACGGGGGGGCGATTATTGTCCTCAAGTATTAGGGGTGAGTCGAGATTTATAACCATGATTTCAGACAGTGCCAAAATATTTTAACTGAAGCTACCGAACTCGAAAAAGCGAGCGATAAACTGGTTGACCTTTATTATAAGTGGACTTTTCCCTCTCCGTCGCTACGGGGAAAATATTTTCCGCTAACCAGGGGGTTTGATGTTGCCGAACAAAATGGGGATGTGCTTGAAATCTCTCCGTCATTTCCAGGGCGATCGATTCCACATCCGACTGTAAAAAAACCCAGCCTCCAGATACCATATATTTAGCCAAAGCTATGACTAATTCCGGCTGCACGACTCGACGCTTACTGTGACGCTGTTTAAACCAAGGATCGGGAAATTGAATCGACACCCGAAATAACTTATCTACGGGCAAAGATTGCAGTAAAATTTCTGGGGTAACATTCATATTGCCAAAAACAAAAGCGAGATTTTTTAATCCTAACCTTTCCCGTTCCTGATTCGCTTCAATTACCAAAGGTTGACGAATTTCAATCCCCAAAAAATTAATTTCTGGATATACTTGGGCCATTTGTAACAAAAATTTACCCCGCGCACAACCAATATCAAGATGGAGAGGTTGCGTCATATCCTGATAAACTTGATTCCAATCGGGGGGAGCGATCGGATGGCGATATTTATGACTTAAGGGATTGACGTGCTGACGAACGCGAACTTTAGCCAAAGATATTTTCTCCTCATTTCTCCTCGATCGATCTAGTTTACCGATATTTAGCCCAATTGAATGCGATGAATTTCCGTTTCGCCATTCTCAGCGATCCTCATATCGCTTTACCCACAACCATTTTGAACCATTCTAATCGCTTTCATCTGGTGGAAGTGAGTATTCCCGCTTTAAAAATTGTTTTAGACCATCTCATCACCCTTAACCTCGATTTTCTGCTGATTGCTGGCGATTTAACCCAAGATGGTGAACCAGAAAATCATCGTTGGTTAGCCGATTGTTTAGCCACTTTACCCTTTCCCGTCTATGTGGTGCCGGGTAATCATGATGTTTTGAGTTTAACCGCAACAGAAAACCAGATCGGTTTAGGAGATTTTCCCTTTTATTATCAACAATTTGGTTACAGCCATCCCGAACAAATATACTACCAAAAAGAAATTTTACCCGGAGTGCAATTAATCGGTCTTAATTCTAATCAATTTGATGAGCAAGGTAAACAAATTGGCAGTTTAGATGCAGAACAATTGCATTGGTTAAAACAGATTTTACCATCGCTAAAAAACGATCTAGTGATGGTGATGATCCATCATAACGTTATCGAGCATTTACCCGGACAAAGCAATCATGAATTAGGTAAACGCTATATGTTGGCTAATGCGGGAGAACTGCTCGATATACTACAGGAAAACGGCGTAAAATTGTTGATTACCGGTCATCTCCACGTGCAGGATCTGGCTTTTACTAGAGGTATCTATGAAATTACCACCGGTTCCCTCGTCAGTTATCCCCATCCCTACCGGGTGCTAGAATATTGCGAAAACACGGGAGAATTAGCCATAGAATCCTTTCATCTGCAAAATATACCCGGATGGGAGAATTTACCCGCTATTTCTCGGCAATGGTTAGGCGATCGCTCTTATCCTTTTATGATGCGTTTGTTAACCTGCCATCCCCTCAATCTTCCCGTGAGTCTAGCGGAGGAATTAGCCCCAAAATTACGCAATTTTTGGGCAGATGTGGCCCAAGGTGACACAATCTTCGATTTTAGCGATTTTCCGCCCCTAGCACGCCGTTATTTTTACGCTTTCAGTGCCGTCGATCCCCTCGGTAATCCTCATTTTATCGACAATCAAGCCGTAATTAGTTTCAAACATCAGTTTAGTTATCAGCGCTCAAACTTTCTGCTGGAGATGGGAGAATAGCTGCAAGAAATAATTAACTATAGCTTATAGTTATGGTACGCGGCCGCTATCTTGGCAGAAAATATCAAAAAAAATCAATAAAAATAAATGGAAGCACTTAAAAAGGAATTAAAAAAAATCGGTTCTCTTGCCCTCTTTTTTTTCTTGGCTTTCGGTTATATTCTTCTGATCATGAAATTATTTCTGGAAGAGTATTCGATTACCACCTACGTGTTGGGTAAAGCGATCGTAGGAGCGATCCTTGCGGCAAAAACCGTGGCCATTCTCGACGCAGCCATGAAGCTAGAATGGTTAGAAAATCGTCCCCGTTACGTTAGTGTTCTGTATCGAACCTTTGTTTATACCCTAGCAGCACTGATTCTCGGCTCGATCGAGGGTTTTTTGGAAGCTTATCGGGTAACGCGGGTGATTTCGGAGGCAATGGCAAAATTTTGGCAAAGGGAAAGTTTCTCTCAAATCCTTGCGGTTACTCTCTGTCTCGCAGTGGTTTTTTGTCTCCACAATCTCTGGCACGAAATCGATCGCTATTGGGGTAAAGGCAAATTGAGAAAATTTTTTCTCGATCGCTCCTAGAGTAGAGCAGTTATAGCGTTTTTCACTCTGCTGAGGTACAAAAGTTATGGGTTTTAGGCAAAAGGCAACAGGCAAAAGGCAAAAGGGAAGAAAAATAGGTGTACCTCACTAGCTTAGGAAACGCTATATCTTAATGGTGAGATAGGAAGTTTTCCGGCTCTCTTAGGTTTGGTGGGTAAAATGTATTCTAAGATACATTCTCAAGAGCGAGGGGGTGGAACGAACCACAAAGACACAAAGGACACAAAGATTGATCGATCCTATGTAAGTTAAACTTATCACACAGAACCTAGAAGAGCCGTTTTCCTTTTGGGGAGTCGGGAGACTCCGAGACAGGAGACAGTCTTGAATCAGTTATCAGATCTGAGTTTTCAGTTCACTGATTACTGATTACTGTTCACTGTTCACTGAAAATACACCCCACACCCCACTTAAGAAGTATGTACGATCGCCCTATCTTTCGCGGGCAACCCCTGCTAGGATAAAATACGGGTGAAAAATTGCTAATCCAAGGAGTACAGACGTGATTGAACCTTTAGTGCTAGGGATTGTCCTAGGCTTAATTCCCATTACCCTAGCGGGTTTGTTCGTTGCCGCCTATTTACAGTACAAACGGGGCAATCAATTCGGCTTAGACTAAATCTATCACGCCAATCCCCCGAATTGAGAAAATCTCCCGTCAAGCTAGGCACTAGACGGGAGATTTTCAACAGGACAAATTTGCCGCTTAACAGATTGTGGCTGCCGGCGTTGCCATCCCCGCAAAACTTATCTGTCTTACTGGGAGAGCGATCGCCTAAAACCAAGAGCTACACGGCTGTTAAACTAGGAAAACGAATAACGGTTTCCGTGTATTCGGGAACCCATCCGGCGGTAGTGGTGAAGTAACGCACTGCTTTAACTCGTTTACTGGCAGTGAGGTGAAACCAGTGTTCGGTATGGGCGGGAACATTGATATATTCTTGAGGTTGAATAGTTAATTCCCCCTGAGAACCATCGGGAAAGACAAAGCCAAAAACCCCCTCCCCATCAATGATATAACGCACCTCATCGTCAGCGTGGGTGTGACAGCGCTCGAATTTGGCCAGTAAAGTGTCGAGATTGGGAATTTCAGGGTGTAAAACGATTAAATCTCTAGCTTGATAACCCGCTTCTTGCTTTAGTTGCTCAAAATAACCGTCTAAGCTGGTTAAAACTATTTCTTTTTCTTCGTCAGTCAGAGAAGCTTGTTTAAGTAGCTGACGGGTGGCCTGGTTTTCGATCGGCCAATAGTTTAAAGTGACATTTAATTTAGCCAATTCCAGACTAATATCGGCTAACTGGGTATAGGTTGTCCCATTCTCTAAGCGTAGTATCGCCATTGGTTATCATCCTCAAGATTACTTTTTTCATTTTAAAGTTTTCCAGAGAGAAGCCGCTCAATTTTTTGCCCCTCGATCCCTTGCCAGTTCCTAGGATTTTCTGCTCAAAAATGCTATTATGGTCTATATCTGGGGAATTAGCTCAGTTGGTAGAGCGCTGCGATCGCACCGCAGAGGTCAGGGATTCGAGTTCCCTATTCTCCATTTTCCAGAGATATTAACCGCTTTTCAAGGTTCAAGAAAGATTATGAACCAGTCTCAACTTCCCAAAAAGGCGTTACTTTTATTTCTGGGGAGAATAGCAGAGGATTACTGACAGAAAAGCTAAAAGATTTGACTTGTGGTGGTAATTTTCCTTGAAAAAATGCCATTAATTCCTGATCATTTCTCGGTAAATGACTAAGGATAACTCCATTAGCTGAATTATCTTGAACAAAGCGAAAATTGGCTTGAGTTCCATCGAGATAATTAACGTTAATTATCACGGGAGGGATTCTAAATATTTTTTTGATTATTTTACCCAACCAAGAATATTCAAATTTAACTTGAACACGAGTAATCCCACTATTACGAGTAGGTAATTCATAGACTTGATCCCAAGTAATATTAGTGGTCTCTCCTAGAGGGGTTGGACTGCAACGACTGACTTTTTGTCTTTCTAGAAGATAAAAGTTGGTTTTGATTGCGGGGACGCGGAAGGGCGAATTTACCGAGTCAAGTTGATAATTACAAACCACATAGGAAAAGGCTTTAGGTTCATCAAAAAAAGGATGTCTGCGATCAATAGATTGAAAGTGATAAATCAGATAATCTCTGGGAGATTTAGATAAGCTTTGGTAATTTAGTTCATCCAGTTTTTCTGTATAAGCAGAATAGGATTGAATAATCGGCCGCGGTTTCCAATTAAGCTGATTGCCCGGAATAAGTGAAAATTCCCAGGGAATTATATCAATAGTTTTGCCTTGCACTTTTTCCAGCACAGAATCGGGTATTTTGGTAGCGGTAGCAATGACTTGTAAATTTTGAGTTGTACTCCTTTCACCTCGCATTTTTAATTCTGTGGGATTAAGGATAGAGGAAATGACAACCCCAATATTATTAGCCACCCTATCGGGACTGAAATTACTCCACTGGCGAGCATTTTCCAGTATGGTTGAATTAGGACTAGAGGTGATAATAATACATCCCAAAAAAATTATTCCCCAAGCACAATAAGCAATTTTCTTAAACCGAGATTTTTTAATAATTGTTGTATAGAGAGAAGCTAAGAGAATAACCACAAGTGTAAAAACAACAACGTGAGCATCTTGCCGAACAAATCCATGCTTAAATGACAAAAATATGGGAAAAATATAGGCAATAGCCAGACTAATTTTTTGGTCTATAATTGCCAGAGACATTAAAAGCAAACTTAAGGCAAAGCAGAGCAAAGCGATTAGTAAACGCGGGTAATTTCCTACAATACTCATCGCACTGGAATAACCAGAAGAAATTTGCCAAGAATTGCTCAAATATTCCATGAGAGAGGGAAAATTATCTAGATTAATTGTTTGGATAAGAAGTAACCCATAAAGCCCATAAAATACTAACAGAGGTAAGAAGTTAAGTAAGTGGTTATGATTAAATAGAAGATAGATTCTGCCTTTGATACCCCTTGCCTCTCTTAATAAGGGGGGTGCCGATAGGCGGGCAGATCTGACGATAAACCAGAGAGTTAAAGCCACTCCTCCAGCAATGCAAAAATTAACTATAATGTGGATAAAGGCTCGGTTAGAGGCAGCTGGATAGAGAAAAATAAAGGCAATGGAAGGAATGCTTAAAGTTAAGTTAATACCAGCGAGAACATTTTTTATAACTATCGATGGTGACTTCTGAAAATATCCCCGAACAATATTAACGATTGTGTAGATAAACAGGCTGCCTGCTAGATAAATTCCTAGAGTTAGTTTGGTGAGTATAGAGAAACCAGTGATCATGCCAATAGCTATAGCTAAATAATTGATGTACTTTTGAAAAAAGTTATCAAAAGACATGAGTATCAGGAGGATAAATGTCATCTGATAATCAACAGTAAAGCCGATACTGTTGTAGGGATTTCCTACTAGAGTAGCAAAAATAATTGACAGCACAAAAACTATTTGATTGCTATAGCTTTTAATAAATAATAATCTGAGAATAACCACCGCTAATAGACAAAGGTGTATCAACCAGCGAAAATAGATAATTTGGGAAAAGTTGTAATTTAAAGATGTGCCATGAATCAGATAGCCTAGGGGTCCATAGGTGAAGATAATATCTTGGCCAAAAATTAACTGTTTATGGGCGGCATCACTAATAGCAAAAGCCCAAGAAGCATCTAAGCCCCTTTTTAACCGATCAATAATAGGCAAATTTGCCAGAAAAAAGTAGGCAGTAATAATAATTAGTATTCCCTTGACGAATACAGGTAAATCGAGAGATTTTTTGTGCATAATTTTTGAGTTAAAAAATTCCTTTTAATTCCTTCTCGTGATTATAAATCCAATCAAAGATATCTTGGATTAATTTTCTACCGTCTCGCTGGGGTTGCCATCCAGTTATAGAACTGATTTTGCGAGAATCAGTGATAAAAATTGGCATATCTCCGGTACGATTTTCGGGAATTGCCTCAATCATTATACTATTGCCCGTGATTTCTTGACATAGTTTTGTAGTTTCATAAAGGGAAAAGGAAAAATCTTGCCCACCCCCCACATTAAAAGTCTGCCCTTTGAATTGTTCTAAATTAGCAATCTGAATATCGATTAAATCGAGTAAATCAGCTACATGAAGAAAATCTCTAACCTGTTTCCCCGTACCCCCATAACCGATATATTTTAAGGACTTCTGAAAGTAATGATTAGCCACCCAAAGGGCAAAAACTCCCTGATCAACTTTTCCCATCTGCCAAGGACCAGTTAAAACTCCACAGCGATTAATTAAAGTTCTTAATCCGTAGGCATCCCCATATTCATTAATAATCAGTTCCGATGCTAACTTAGTGGAACCGTAGAGAGAACGGGGCAAATCTAAGGGAAATTGTTCACTGATACCAAAAGCAGAAACCCCAGGTAAATCTTGCTGTTCAGATAACTGAAAACGAGTATCTGTTTCTGTATAGTTTAATTGATTAAGATAGGCAATAGGATAAACTCTGCTGGTGGAGAGAAAAATAAAATCAGCTTGGTTTTGTCTAGCTAATTCTAAACAGTTAATCGTTCCAATTAAGTTTGTTTGCAAAACGTAGCCAGGGGAAGTATAACCAGCTAAAACGGAAGGTTCTGCCGAACATTCTAGGATTAAATCCACTAGCAAAGCGGATGCTTCTAAGTCTTCCGCATTTCTGACATCTCCATGAACAAATTCAATTCCCGCCTGTTTAAGACGGGGAATATTCAACTCGGAACCGCGACGTTTTAAGTTATCTAAGGCGATAATTTTCCAATCGGGATAACGTTGGGCTAATCCTAAACCTAAGGAACTGCCCACAAAACCCGCACCACCAGTAATTAACACTTGCCTAGTCATCAAAAATACTCCTCTAGATAAGTAATTATCTAGCCACTTGATTCTTTTTCTGTTTGCGCTTATAGTCGCCTCTAGAAAGGTATTTTTCTAACCAGATAGAGAGAACTATAAATAAATAACGACTGCCCATTTCCTTGAGTTTTAACTTGGAAATCCCCGTGGTACGATTGCGCCAAGTGATGGGAATTGTCGTATAGGAATATCCTCGCACGATTGCTTTTAAGGGCATCTCTACTGTTAAGTTAAAATGGTGAGACAGTAGAGGTGATATTCCTTCGATAACCTCCTTACGATAGATTTTAAAGGCATTAGTGGTATCATTAAATTTTAGCCCAAATAAAACTTGAATGAAGAGATTAGCCAAACGATTGACGAATAACTTGTGTATGGGATAATCAATAACTTTTCCTCCCCTGATAAAACGAGAACCAAAAACGCAATCGTAGCCTTCTTGGAGTTTATAATAATAGTCCACCATGTTATCGGGAGAGTCGGAATTATCTGCCATTACTACTGCCACTGCATCACCGCTAAAATTTTCTAATCCACAGCGTACCGCAAAACCAAAACCGTTGGGATAATAGTTATTGATGTAGCGAATCCGATGATTTTCTTGGTTGATTTTTTGCAGAACTGCTTCGGTGTTATCTTTGCTATTGTCATTAACCACCAGGATTTCATAATCAATTTTATCCCGTTCTAAACGTTCGGATATTAAGTGAGCAGTGCTTTCGATGCAATCTTCTTCGTTGTAAGCAGGGATAATTATTGATAGGGTTTTTACTGCATAGTTATCCCTTGATTGACGTGGGTGAGAGTAACCGTCCATCTCGAAAGCTGGTGCTAATCCTTCGGGATAGTACATTTCTGTCTCATTAGTCTTATTCTTAGGTTTAAAAATTAGGCTATCACTGGCGACATAATTAATACCAGCACCCAGTAAAACCCCAATCATTGTGTTAACTCCGGGGCTAATTCCTAACCAGTTTAAGAATGGAAATACCAAAAAAACTCGCAGTAAAACTGCTAAACCTGCCGAGAGATGATAGAGAGGAAGTTGTATCAAAATCACATCTCTAATTGTCCAATCTCCCCCAGTCCACACCCAGATTCTATAGATAAAGAAACTAGCAATTAAAGATATTTCTATCGAAATAACATTAGCAACATTCTTGAGAAATGGGGTATTAAATCCTAAGTCGTCAATGAACCAATAAATGAAGAATAAGTTGATTAAAAATGCCACTCCCCCAGCAATGAGAAATCGAAAAATTTTATTATTGTAGATTTTAGTTAACATAAGGAACTCAACTCAATATAAATTACAGATAATTATCTCTTATTTACCGTGTCTTGTTGTGTATGTATCACAACGTTTGTTAGAAAAAACGGGCTTGTTATTAGGATTATACAGGCTATTTAAATATTTTTTATCTTCTCGGTTTTCTCTTGTTTTGCGGCAAAAAACGGCTCTTCGTTACCCTTTATGCTAAATCAACAGACAAGATGCCAAGACAACATACTTCTAACCCAAAAATTCCGAAAGTTTCTAAAGCCATAGCCTCTCCGTTTTATTAGTTTAAGTT
>NZ_SFBO01000088.1:0-37587 GCF_007095705.1 Microcystis sp. Msp_OC_L_20101000_S702 | reverse complement strand
AGCAAACTCTCCTAGCTCTCTATAACCTGAGTATCCTAGCATCGTTCCCAGTATTATTACTACTAATACTATCCATAAAGGGTGTCTTTTTCCTTTATCTTTCCGAAAGTCCTTGACTTGTTTTAGTTTTTCTATTAAGCTCAACATATATTTGAAAGGTTGGCGGTCACTCCTCATTTTACCTGATAGTGATCGCTTTTACTTTTGATATTCTGATGGGAGAATGAAACAGCCCTACCCAAACCCCCCGTTGGGGGCGTGGCGCCGCCCCCAAACCCCCCGCGCATTAGTTTTTCGGTGGGATGCTTACACGCAGCTGCTGATACATTTGTTATCATCTAAGAGTCACTGATAATTGCTGATTGTCGGTATTCCTGCAAATCTGCGATGCACCCTTGACGGCTGCCTTTTGCCCTTTGCCTCTTGCCTCCTGCCTTCAAAAACTGATAACTGATAAAAAAACAAATATTGACTATTTTTAGACGTTTTTTAACGACTAGCGGTGTTTTCTAGGGATTTAATCTCCTCCTGTACCTTACGGTGTTCACGATTTAACTGTTTTTTGACCGATTCGGGGAGTTGTTCCTGTTTTTTCAGGGCATTATTAAAGTAATCTAATGCCAGTTTCAAAGAGCCAGTATTTTTATCCGTATTGCCTTGAATTCTCAGGATTTGACCTTTCAGATACATTAATTCCGGATTCTCGGGGGTCGCTTTCAGAGCGTTATCGATAAACCGCAAAGCCTGATCATACTGCTTTAAATCCCGGTAAGCTAGAGCTATACCTCGATCGACCAAGTAATCAGGACTCCCATAGGTTTCTAGCCGTTGAATTGCCTCTTGAGGACTAGAAAAGGGCAGATTAACCGCTAAAATCAAATCCATATAACCCTTTAACAGGTTCAATTCCGGATCCGTAGGATTAACCTTTTCTGCGGTTTCCAAATACTGAAACACCTGTTGTAATCTGGGGATGGCCGATACTGCTCCTTCGGTTTGAAAAACGTAGGTTCCCTCCAAAAAACTCCCCACCGCGAGATACAAATTTCCCCTTAAAGGGTCGCTGTCCTGCATTTGTTTGGCCGCTGCCTTAGTTTTCTCGGAGTAGGTTTTGAGGGTGTTCCAATCCTGGTCGGTAAAAGCAAGAGAGGCACGCATAGCATGGGACAAAGGTTCTTGGGGTTCCTTTTCTGTGGCCTCAACAATTAATTTTTTTGCCTCTAGATAATTACCTTGTTTAAAAATAGCGTTAAAAGCGGCCTCGGTCTTATCACCAATCGGTCGGGGATTGGTTTTGCGGAAAGGATCTCCAGCTAACCCTGGACTAATCCAGTTAACCACTACCATAACAGCCAGCGAAGCACCGATCGCCATTTTTTTCGTTAAACCTAACCTCAGCACCATGGTCAAAAGTCTCCTTGAGCGAATGAAAAAATCTGTCACAATAGAAACGGGTTTCTAGACTTAATTTCCAGTTATTTTCCTGTCAATGCTTTATCTCAAAGATGTGGTTTATCATCCTCCCGCTGCCCTCAATCCCATTTTACAGGGGATTAATCTCGAATTAGCATCCCAGGAATTAGGTCTGATTGTTGGCCCCAGTGGTTCCGGAAAAACGACTCTTTTGGAAATTTTAGCAGGCTTTGCCGATAAAACAGGAGGGACGATTCACTGGCGCGACCAAGAATTAACGGTACTGCACCTGCAACAATTAGGAGGAATCGTTTTTCAGTTTCCTGAACGTCATTTTTGCGGTAAAACCATCCTTGAGGAGTTGCGTCTCGGTCATCCGGAGATTAAAAGCGATCGCCTGACGGCGGCCTTAAAGGAGGTAGGATTAGAAAACATTCCCCTGGATACTTCTCCCCACAATCTTAGTGGTGGTCAACAGCGTCGTTTATCCCTCGCTGTCCAGTTAATCCGGCAGCCTAATCTGTTACTTCTCGATGAACCTACGGCCGGTTTAGATTGGTCTATGCGTCGTCAATTGGCTAAACTTCTCGCTAGTCTCAAACAACACTGGACTTTATTAGTAGTTAGTCACGATGCTGGGGAATTGTTGCCTATTGCTGACCGTCACTGGAAAATTGAACAAGGACATTTGAGGGAAGTAATAAAGTAAAAAAACAGGGCTCTTCGTTACTTGGTATGGTTCGATAGGGGGGCATAAATTGACTAAATCCTTATCTGGCAAGAGACTTAATTGATGAGTTCGCTTTAGGTCAAAAACAATTGACAAAAATCGCCAAATGCCTTTCTACATAAGGATTCCATCCCCTATAAACCCAGTCCATTGCATAACACAAACCGAAGAGCCAAAAACAGATAGTTGAGGTTTTGGGGTTTTGGGGTTTTGGAGTATTAGTTGAAATTTCCCCACTTCCCTATCTCCCCATTCCCCCATCTCCTATCTCCTGACTTGAAAGAGTATGATACTAAATCCGGTTATTAAAAACTGATTATTTATTCCCCCTTTTGCCCCTTGCCTCTTGCCTTTTGCCCGTCCTGATATATAGCCTATACTCAACGGATTTAGTATGAATTGTCTCCTAGGCAATTCTTAAAACTCCGAACCAAGTTAATTTGTGGATACTTTGCACAATTAGCATTCATATCTGGATCGCTGCAAAGCCGATTATCTTCAAGCATTGTAACGGCTAAGATGAGCGGCGGCTATCAACTTCATCCGTCTTTCGGGCAAACCTCAAAAGCCAACTCGTGTCGATAAAAACACACATTGAACTCTGCAAAGAAGTTCATGTGTCCAAGAATTACAGGTATATCTCTCATCTCAGTCCAAGCGAATCCAAGCAGAACAGAAGGGAATTGTGCAATTGCACCAGATACAACCAAACCTCGTGAATTGCTTTGAGCCAAGTTTCCGCTCAAGGGAATGGATACTGTTTGATTTTCCCAGACTGCTCCTAGCTGTAGGCCAATCTCGTAGGGTAGAACATTGACACTGGCACCAGTGTCCAGCAATGCTGTCACTTCTAGAGAACGATCGCCCAGTGTGAGCATTAAAGGGATATATGGCATGATTACCGATCGCCCTAGATTGTCTCTTCGTTCAGTAAATGAATAGCGTTGTCCATCAAGCATTGGATGTTCCCTTTGCCGCAATCAGAAGCTCCGACAATGCTTGCACTGCTGCGCTATCGGTTTGAGGCGACCATAGCACGGCTTCAGTGGATGCAAGTTGCTCAAGCAGTACATTTTCTCGATCAGGTTCTCTAGTTGGTTCTAGGCTGCATCCCTCTTCTTTGGCGACTGCTAGGAGCAGAAAGTGAATGAGTCGAAGCTTATCTTGGTGAGATAACTGATTAACTGTGGGCAACAGTTGACTGAGTGACATATTGTTGACTCTGGAGAATACTTCTCTCCATTATAGGTTCGATCGTTATCTCCCCCCAGGGTGCGGTTAGCTTATTGGGAACCATGGTCGATATATTGTGCTAAATCTAGATCAGAATCGGTGATAGCCATTATCTACGCCTTAATATAGTCAATCGATCGCTATTTTCTCATTTTATGGAAATCGCACAGCAAAGTCATGTCTCGTTAACCTAGAAATTCAGAGACTAGCAAAAATCCAGTAACCTAGGAAGAAACCGTCACAAGTGAAGACTAGGAGACAATAGACCTATGTTAGAAGCGTATCATCAGCACGTTGCCGACCGAGCGAAATTAGGTATCTCTCCCCTTCCCCTCAATGCCCAACAAACGGCGGAATTATGCGAATTAACTAAAACCAGGCGTTGTCAAATCAGAATATGAAGAATGAATTGCTACACAACGAAAGCCCTGCTCTTACCCAAAAATGTTATCGCCCATGAACACTTTTAATGAATTAGAAGAACTGGAAGCTTTTCAGCGCCGTTTAGAGTCTGCTCGTCTGCGTCGTCGTCAGTTGGAAGAGCAGCGCAGACAACTGGAGAATGAATATACTTCCTACGACACACCAGAAAAACTGAAAGGACTGGCAGAAATTGCCGAGACAGCTACTGAATCACCGACTTTTAAGGCAAAATTTTGTCATTTTTATCATCGAAGAGCGACGAGAACGACAGCAGATATAGTGGAAGGGGTGATCGGAATTACCTTTGGCAGCAATATCCCCTTAGCGATCGTAGCCCTAATTATTATTAAACTCTTAAGGATGCTTCTGGAAAACCGTCTTGATGATTATTGCGCTCAGTTTGGAGAAAACGAACCAGAATCAAGATAAAAAACCCTAAGATGTTTCATTAACAGATATTTCAGCTTTTTTGAGCGCAATTTGCCATTCTAAGTCGGCTATTTCTCGATCGAGTTCGACAATTTCACTATTAACTTGCTTTAAATCGGCGATAATTTCTTGTTTACTGCGTTTTCTACCGTAGATAGCCAGTTCATCCTCTTGTAATTTCTCAAGGATAGAGTCTAGGGAAGCGGTTAAATCGGCCGAGGGACTATCCATAATACCTAGACGCATCAATACCTGTACCGCTTTGACAACGTCTTGCTGATAAGCTTCTCTAGAAGGGTAATCTTGGGGGTTTTTGAGATTTAAAGCGTCAATGATATTCATATTCCATCTTATGAAGGTTAAATGCGAAACTGTGATTATGTCACATTTACATACCTCAAGTTTCTAATAAATTCCCTAACAGGGATTGCAATATCTTTTATTCTAGAGTAGAAATGCTCGACCGAGAAAATATTGATAGAGTATTGATAGGAGACTGGGGAAAAATTCAACTTTAAGAGGATTGTCACTGATGACAGCAGTTACCGAGAATGATCTGAAAAGGTTAGAAGATTTAATCGTTAGCGGACAGAAAGCGATCGAATCCCGACTAACAGCGATCAAATCCCGACTGACAAACCTAGAAAATGGACAGAAAGCGATCGAAAACAGTTTAGGAGAAATTAAAGGGGATATTAAGGCCTTAGATGCCAAAGTTACGCGACTAGAAAAGCGGGTTGACGATCTCAACGCACGAGTCAACATTACCACCATTGGATTCCTTAGCATTGTCGGCATTTTGGTGACAGGAATGCTGACTATTGCCAGCAAAACAGTCTTTTTCCCCTAGTCCCTAGAATAACTTATTCGATCTGCGCCACCCTGTCTAAGGAAGCATCGAGACCGCTAAGACGGCCTAAATAAGTCGATATATGCTTCTGCTCGCTGTCTATCCCGGGGAGAAATCCCTCTGGCATTTCTCCAGTGCGGAATCTGGGCTAAAAATTGGCCCGGTCAGGAAATCTTGATCTTAAATTCCCCAACAATTGCGCTAGGATCGGCTCAATAGCACAGGAAAGGCGATCGAGTGGGATAACCGATCCTGTGGCTTGAGAAGGTGACTGTATAATTGTTAGAGTGTCAATAGATCAATTCCAGAGGAATCATGAGCAATATCCAAGATAAAATTCAAGAAGAGCTAGAAAACGCCAGAACCGTCTGTAGTACGGAAGGTGCCACCTCTGGCGAATGCGCCGCCGCTTGGGATGCGGTGGAAGAATTACAAGCAGAAGCCGCTCACCAACGTCAGGACCACCCCCAAAAAACCAACTTCGAACAGTATTGTGATGATAATCCCGATGCCGCCGAGTGTCGCATTTATGAAGATTAATGGAATCGGGCAGCGGTTTTTTCTCTCCTCACAGTAGAATCCTAGCTTTAGGGCGATCTCAACTATAAAGAGATCGCCCCTCGTTTTCTTGTTTGTTGGTCAAGCTGTGGCCGATTTTAGCTGCTGCGTCCGAAGACAGTAAAATGTTGACAGTGTAATTATGTCTGAATAGTTTATGAATCAACTTTGGTTTCGTCCTCTCGTTTGGATAGATTATCGTTTAGCCGTCCTATTTACGGTGATTATTCCGGCAATTTTGTTGATTTGGTCTTTATTTGCAAAAATCGAATCATTACAAAAATTGTTGATTATCTATTGGCGAGTGGCTAGTCTTTTATTAATTACTGTATATTTAATGATCGCTTCCTGGCCAATTGGTTTTGTTACCAGTTTTTTAGCTAAGATTTTAATCCCGATTTCCCTCTGGTTTTGGGTGGATATTAACGATGAAATTAAAGATTTACCCGCTAGTCCGATTAAATTTGTCACCACTGCTTGGCGTTGGGCAGTAACTATCTATTCTCCTCTGGGCGCGATTTCTACCTTACCTTTTCTCTCCTGTGCTATGTCAGGGGAATTGCTAAATTCTCCCTATTGTCAGGTTTGGCAGGAAGCACCCTGGCAGTTTCGCGAGATTTTTCATTCAGAAGCTACCGCTAATGTTTTGGGCTTTTTTGGTTTGGTTGGTCTCTCTTTTTATACTCTCTATTTTGCCCATTTTCTTCTTATTCGCCTTGGCAAACAGGGACGTTCAGCTTTACAACAGTAAGTCTTTAGCTATCGATAATTAGCCATTTTTCTATGAATATTGGTCAACAACTCGAACAATACACCCTCAAAAATCCCCACGAGGTTTTATTAGTGACTATTGCTGTGGATGGGGAGGAGGAAGAAATCTCTATTTTTAAGGGTTTTTCTAGTTCTCTTACTCGCAGCACCCCCTACGATCCCGATATTCCGATCATTCCTGAAACGGCGACAATTATTAAGATAGATCGTCTTGCTAGTCCTTATCATCCCCTTAATCCTCGCTATATCCAAGAAAATCTTAGCTTAGAGGAAATGCAATTTTTACTGATTAATTGAACGGGTAATTTTGCTTGGATAATATCAGCACCCATCTCGATGGATTTAACAGCTTTTATTTACCTTCCACAAACCTTGTCTAGATAGACAAGAGGTAAATTTTGCGGCGTTTTATGGTAAAATTACCGGGGAACGATAATCTCTGCCAGCATTCAAGCTGTCAAAGTGGATTTCGTCCCCGGCATCGATCGAGAACAATCAAAAAACTGGAGAATAATCTGGAGAATCTATGCAGCTTAAACCATCTAAACAAGAACTATTACAAATTGAGTATTTAGCCACCGCTGCCACCGGTAAAAATATAGCTAAAGATCAGGGAAAAGATGTGATTGAAGGATTAACTAAAACCCCCAAAAGTTTACCATCTAAATATTTTTATGATCGGCAAGGTTCGCAACTTTTTGAAGAAATCTGTCAATTGCCAGAATACTATCCCACTAGGACAGAAGCGGCTATTCTCCAAGAATATGCTCAAGAAATTGTCGCCTATACAGGTACCTGCGAATTGATAGAATTAGGTAGTGGTAGTTCCACTAAAACTCGTCTGTTATTGGACGCTTATTATCGGCAACAAAAATCCTCTAAATATGTACCTATCGATGTTAGTGAAACTATTCTCCAAGCTAGTGCCATAGAATTACAAAAAGAATATCCTAATTTACCGATTCAGGGGTTAATTGGAACCTATGAACAGGCCTTAGCTTATTATCAAAATGCTTCCGATAATACTAGAATGATTTTTTTCTTGGGAAGTTCGATCGGTAATTTTTCTGCGGCTGAATGTGATAAATTTTTAGGAAAAATTGGCACTGTCTTAAAAGCTGGAGATTATTTTTTATTGGGGATTGATCTCCAAAAACCGTCGGCAATATTAGAAGCTGCTTATAATGATGCTCAAGGGGTGACAGCCGCTTTTAATTTAAATATGCTTTCCCATTTAAATTGGCGTTTTCAAGCTGATTTTAACCTTGATTTATTTAGTCATCAAGCTATCTATAATCAAGATAAATCTCAAATTGAAATGTATTTAATTTGTCAAAAAACTCACCCTGTTCATCTCAAAAAACTCGATTTAACAGTTAATTTTCAAGCATCGGAGAGTATTTTAACAGAAATCTCGCGTAAATTCAACCTAGAAACTATGCAAAAAGACCTAGAATCAAAGGGATTAAACCCGCTCAAGGTTTTCACCGATCCTGAAAATTTATTTGGGTTAATTCTCTGTCAGTTATCCCTGTAATTAACGAAAACATTATCATCAGTAATAGAGGCACAAAAACATGGAAAAGATTCAAGCACAGGCTCCTATCTCTCTAAGTAACTGTAGTCGAGAAAATATACTGGACTATTTTGAAAATGCTTGGCAATTAGAAGATATGCTGTTAAAAAGCATCATCAAAGAAGAAGCTTTTTATTGTAACCCTGACGATTTAAGAAATCGCCTCATCTTTTATTTAGGTCATGCTGCCGCTTTTTATCTGAATAAATTGCAGATGGTTAACCTATTAAAAAAAAGCCCTAATTCTGACTACGAATCATTGTTTGGAGTGGGAGTAGATCCGGCAACTCCCGCAGAATTAAACTCTGCTATCGCTCAGATTCAGTGGCCTAGGGTGGATAAAGTTTGGGAATATCGGCAACAAGTCTATGAAATTGTGGTCGAAATAATTAAAAATATCCCCCTCAATCTTCCTATTCATCCGCAGCATTCTCTCTGGTCATTAATGATGGGAATTGAGCATCAGCGTGTTCACTTTGAAACATCTTCAATGTTACTCAGACAACTGCCCTTAGATTGTCTGCAACGTCCTTCCGGTTGGCATTATGCCCCTTCTTTTGGTCAAGCTAGTCCTAATCAAATGGTGGAGGTTTCTGGGGGAATAGTAGAAATTGGTAAACCCCAGGATTCTCCTGTTTATGGTTGGGACAACGAGTATGGTTATCGTCAAGTTCAAGTTAACAATTTTCTGGTGAGTAAATATATGATTACCAACGGAGAATTTAAAGAATTTGTCCATGATGGTGGCTACGAAAATCCCAGCTATTGGGATGAGGAAGCTTGGCAATGGAAAAATCATTATCAAGTCAAATATCCTAAATTTTGGCTGGTAGATGAGGGAGGAAATTATCAATATCGAGCCATGTTTGATGCTCTCGATTTACCTCTTGATTGGCCAGTAGAAGTTAACTATTATGAAGCGATCGCCTACTGTCGTTTTCAAGGTCAAGGAATACGTTTAATGACGGAAGCTGAGTGGAATTTAGCCACCTATGGCAGTCAAAAAAATCGATGTTATACCCTAGAAAACGATAACTTTGATGACTATAACCTCAATTTAAAATTCTGTTCTCCCACTCCCGTAGGAATGTTAAAAAATACGGGCAATAACTCAGAAATTTATGACTTACGCGGTAACGTCTGGGAATGGCTAGAAGATGATTTTAATCCCTTAACTGACTTTCAACCCCATTACCTCTATGCTGACAATTCCACTCCTTTCTTTAATAGTCAACATAAAATGATGTTAGGAGGAGCTTGGGTGACTAACGGCACAGAAATCCTACCCTACTATCGCAATTGGTTTCGCCGGAATTTTTATCAACACGCTGGTTTTAGAATCGCACAAAGTCTTTAGGTGGGGTGTGGGGTGTGGGGTTTTACCCATTTTCAGGGGGTCAATTACCTAATTTTCAGGGAAAAAGTGCCTAATTTTCTCCCCCGATTACTGCAAAGGCCAGCACTTTTTGATATCTTGAGATTTATCGGGCCAATTCTAGGTAATTGCCAATTAAAAAAAAATTCCCGGAAGGGTCGCCCCTCGATCGCTACAATAGAACCTAGTAGAATGCGGATAAACTCGATCGCCATGAATCAACCTGCAATTTTTCATCTCGCTATTCCGATTACCGATGTGTCCACAGCTAAAAGCTTTTACTGTGATGGTTTAGGTTGTTTAGCAGGAAGGGAAACCGAGAAAGCGATAATCTTAAATTTCTATGGTCATCAGGTAGTCGCTCACGTCACCGAAATGCCTCTTACTCCCCAAAATAGCATTTATCCTCGCCATTTTGGTCTAATTCTGCCGGATGCCAGGGATTGGGACAATCTTCTCGAAAAAGCACGAGTCAATCAACTAAAATTTTATCTAGAACCAAAAACTCGCTTTAATGGGGAGATAACCGAACATAAAACCTTTTTTCTAGAGGATCCTTTCTATAATCTCCTCGAATTTAAACATTATCGCCACTACGAAGCTATTTTTGCCAGTCGGCAATTAACAGCGATCGGCGATCGAGCTTAAAATAAACAACAGGTGACTTTTTTGTAACTGGTTAGTCCTATCTTTAACTGCGACAAAAATAGGGGAACTTCCCTCGGATTCTCTCATCGAAACTAAAAGAACCTTGGCTGGCAATGATCAATTCTTAGGAAATCTATGAAAAAACTCTTATTGTTAACCCTATTCGTTATCGGTCTAGGATTTGCTCTCTTTAACTTTACTGGATTAGCAAATCGGGGCGAATATCAATCAATTTTAATCGACTTTAAGGACGATATACCGGTCAACGTCCTCGATGAGCAGTTAAATACTGTCAATAAAAAAGCGGGAAAAACCACCAGTTTAAATAGTATTTTTTCCATCGATGAACATCTTTACATTATCGATGGAGATAGCAAACTCCTGAAAACTCTCCGCAATTCCGAGCTAAAAAAATACACCGAATCGATCGAACCAGATTATATATATCATGCTTTTATCGCCCCCAATGACCCCGACTATAGCAAACAGTGGAACCTGCGGGGAATTAACATCGAACGCGCTTGGGAAGAAAATCACGGTGAGGGGATCACTGTCGCCGTTATTGATACAGGTGTATCAAAAGTCCCCGATCTGCGAGAAACCGAGTTTGTCGAAGGCTACGACTTCGTCAATGATCGCAGCAATGCCGAGGACGATAACGGTCACGGAACCCATGTAGCGGGAACAATTGCCCAATCGACCAATAATAACTACGGGGTAGCCGGCATCGCCTACAAAGCCAAAATTATGCCCCTCAAGGTGCTTTCCGGGACGGGTGGGGGAACCGTGGGCGATATTGCCGAAGCGATCCGTTTTGCTGTCGATAATAAAGCCGATGTCATCAATATGAGTTTAGGGGGTGGAGGCGAAACCCAAGTAATGAAAGAGGCGATCGAATATGCCTATAGTAAAGGTGTGGTAATCGTCGCCGCTGCCGGTAATGCCGATGATAATTCCGCCGCCTATCCTGCCCGTTTTCCCCACGTTATCGGCGTTTCTGCGGTAGATGCCTCCGGAAATAAGGCCCCCTATTCTAATTTCGGGGCTGGAATCGATATTGCTGCCCCCGGCGGCTCCGATACGGGTAAAATTATCCAAGAAACCATCGATCCCACTAAGGGGGGGGAACCGGCGTTCCTCGGTTTTCAGGGAACCAGCATGGCAGCCCCTCACGTTGCTGGGGTGGTAGCTTTAATCAAGGCTGCGGGAATTAAAGAACCCAATGCAGTTTTAGAGGTTTTGCAACAGTCAGCCCGTAAGATCAATGATGATCCCTTTAATCATTTTGGGGCCGGACAATTAGACGCGGGCAGTGCCGTACAATTGGCCCTGAAAGGACAGATTACTTTCCAAGATTTTTGGCGTTGGTTGCGCGATAACGGTTATCTCAATCCCCGTTTCTGGATTGATGGCGGTGCGGTGGCGGTTTTGCCCAAAATGGCTATGGTTTTGGGTTCTTATCTCCTCGCTTGGTGGCTGAGAAATTATTTTCCCTTCCCCTGGAACGGATTTTTGAATGCTGGTCTAATTTTTGGCAGTTCTGGCTTATTTTTCCTCAGAGGTCTTTATATCTTCGATTTACCCCAATGGCCTTTCCGAGTGATGGGGAGTTCTCTTTCCGACCTAGGAGGCGTTATTCAGGGAAGTTCTGCCCTTAATCCGCTTTTTGCCAGTGTTATCCTGCCCTTTGTCCTGATTGCTCTACTTTTGGGTCATCCCCAGGCAAAATGGTTAGCGGTGGGGGTATCTTTAGCCATGGCGGTGAGTTTAGGTATCAGTGCCGTTATCGATCCTACTCTGGTCTGGTTAGGTTCTGGTAGGATCGCTCAGGCATTTTTGGGCATAAATGCGCTTTTATGTCTCGGTTTAGGTTATTTAGCCCTGAAAAGTGCTACTTCCTCCCGATACGCTTAAACAGGGGTTACAATGGGACAACAAAGGTGATTTACCGTTCAAAACCTTTTTGGTTTTGGTATCTTCCTTTTGTTTTGCATTGAGTTCTCCTACAACAGCAGCCTCGGACATTAACCGAGGTTTTTTCTTTATGGTGTATCTTAGTTTCTAAGGGTTTTTTGGGAATTCTCAATGCCTATGCCGAAAGTTTTCGCCAATATCCCCTCGAATCATCGAGTTTATCCATTGTCTCTTTTCTCAGGTGTCTATCGTGTCAAATCATAAAATTCTCGTTATCGATGACAGTAAAGTGATTAGGATGCGCGTTCGCGATATGTTACCAGAGGGTAACTTTGAATTCCTCGAAGCTAAAGACGGATTAGAGGGCTATAATCTCATTCGTACCGAAAACCCAAATTTGATTATTTTGGACTTCCTTCTCCCAAAAATGAGCGGTTGGGAGGTGTTTCAGCAAATCCAAAGCGAAGATAATCTCAAAAGTATTCCCCTAGTGTTAATGTCAGGAAGGAAAGAGGAGGTAGTAGAGAAAATACCCGAACCTTTCCAATATTTTGCCTTTATTGAAAAGCCTTTCGACCAAAAACAATTGCTACAGGCGATTAAAGAAGCGATGTCCAAGGCAAAACAGTATTCTGCCAAACCAACAGTTTCTAACCCGAAACTAGAGGAACTCTCCGGGGATTATAGCACTGATATTCAGAATCTCCATGGCCAAATTGCCCAAATGCAAACAGAAATGGAAACTATCAAAAAACAAATGTCTCAATTAGTGGCTTTTATTAAGAAAAAACTAGCCTAGAACTATTCATCCCGATCTTTGATGATTTGGGTAAGCAGTTATCCTTATCCGGTGTCGCTAATCTCTGGCTAATCTCCTATCCCTTTTCAACAGGATTTAGTATAATAGGAAGTGGTATTTATTTAGTGAGTGACTAAGAAGTTATTAATTCACTGATAACTAATTATGAATTGGCAAGAAATAGCAGGTAATTGGGTTTTTCTCCCCCGTCGTCCCCGGGGTATCATTCACTTTTTAGGTGGGGCATTTGTGGCGGCGGCACCGAATATTACCTATCGTTGGTTATTAGAAAGTCTTGGGAATTCAGGATACGCTATTGTCGCTACTCCCTTTGTTAATACCCTCGATCACAAATCGATCGCCCGCACAGTTTTAAACCGTTTTGATAATATTATTGAACGTCTGCGCTGGAATCATAGTCTGCGCCAAGGTTATCTCCCCATCTACGGATTGGGTCACAGTATGGGGTGTAAACTACACTTATTAATCGGTAGTCTCTACGAAGTGGAACGGGAGGGAAATATCCTCATTTCCTTTAATAATTATCCGATTCGTCGGGCTATTCCCTTCATCGAACCTTTGCAAATTGACACCACTTTTAACCTCGAATTTACCCCTTCCCCCGAAGAAACAAACGAGTTAATTTTCCAAGATTATGCCATTCGTCGCAATCTTTTAATCCGTTTTCAAGACGACACGATCGATCAATCTCTGGTATTAAATCCCCTGCTAAAAAAACGCTTTAATGATTTAATTGCCCTGCGAACTCTCCCGGGTAATCATCTCACTCCCTTGGGTCAAGATGTCAGTTGGCAAACCGGAGAAGTATTTACTCCCCTCGATGCGATCGGCCAATGGTTAAAACAGGGACTTGCCCGGGATAATTCCCGTCTCAAAGATGAGATTCTCCAGTGGTTAAATCCCGTCCTTCCCGCCTCTCGTTAGCTTTCCCCTAGATTAATCCCCAGGGCCTGTAATTGCGCCTCTAAGCGGGCTAATTTTGCCTCAGCTTCCTGGGCCCGTTGTCGTTCCTGTTGGGCTTGCTGTTCGGCAGTCCTGGCCCTTTGTTCGGCTAATTCCGCTTTTTGCTTGATTTCTAGGGTGGTCAAAAACCGGGAGCCATCGGGATAAAAAATAGCTAACTGGGGACTCTCCAGTTGAAAACGAATCTGTAGAAGCGGACTCTGCCAATTATCGATCGCGGCAATCATCTCCAATTGATCACCCCTGCGCCACCAACCCTGTAGATAATTAGCATCGGGATCGTAGAGATAATATTCTTCTACGCCAAAACGCTGATAAAATTGCCATTTTCGGCGCATTTCCGCTTTAGTGTTGCCTGGAGAGAGAATTTCAAAGACTACCTGCGGCGCAATCTGGTTTTCTAACCATTGCTTATAGGAACCTCGATCGCCCTTGGGTCTGCCAAACACCACCATAGCATCCGGCGCTTGACAGATTTTATTATCCCCCTCGACCGGATACCACAACAGATCGCCGGCGATAAACACATTGTCATTGTCTGCGAATAAACATTCGAGATTTTCCTTAATCGTCACAATCCAGCGAAACTGTTTGGTATTATCGGCCATCGGTTTACCATCACTATCGGCATAGATAATCTCCGACTCAGAGAAAGATTGGGCTTTTACCATCGTTCTACTCCCTAGCGTACTAACTATTTAGTATAACATTAAATTCCCTGACGAAAGAGGGCAAAGGCCGAGGTATAACCGTGTAAAAAAGTGCGACTGGCCACCGGCCCGATTTCTCCATTGCCAAAGAAACCGGCGAGGGGAACATTGGCGAAATAACGCTGAAAAAGACCCGAATCAAAGTCCGGTTTTTCGTAGAGATTTTCCCCGCGACCGAGACAGGAAAAGATTAAAGCCCCTAGTACCTCTGAACTATTAGGTCTTTCTTGGGGAAAAGCTTGCAAAAGTAATTCTAAATCTAGGGCGGAAGTGTCGGCATCGCGCAGGTGAAATTGTACCCGCTGCCCCGGACGAACTCGATCGCCAATTGCGATCGCACCTTGACGAGGATCTACTCCCAAAACACTGCGAATTAAGAAATCCCCGGGCCGCAACTGCATTTTAAACTCATCCCTAGCAATACCGATAAAAAGGGAGTTTTGCACTAATTCTCGGTCTTTTTCCCTTAAGGAGGGGATTAAATCCCGCAGTAGGTTTAAAGGTGGTTGCGGAGTCCCATCGGCCCCTTTACCAGTCATGGAGATGATAATATTGCGTTCTCCCTCACTCACCTGATAAATCGGTCCGATGGGACGACAACCCTGGGCGACGATAGTTTCGACGATAATATTGCCAGAAAGGGCGATTCCTACGGTTCCCTGACGATAGAGATAGCTATTACGCGGTTTTTGTTGATCGTGGTAGAATAGACCCCCAGAACGTTCGATCATGCCACCACTGACTAAACCGCCGATTTTGGCCGAACCGGGGTAGGCAAAATCCAAACCCTCTAACAGATCATTGATGCGACTGGAAAAAGGATCGGCTAAAAGGATAAATTGGGGATTTTTGGCCGCTTCTACCCCTAATAATTCTGTCCAACTAGAGGGGGAACTGTCGAGATCGGGCATTTCCGCCGCTTCGATATAGAAGGGCTGCACTTCCACATTAGGCAAATGGGCGACGGTGAGACTTAAAGCCGGACTCGCTTCGATTTCTCGCGCTTTTTCCCTCTCACCCATACCGACAATCCCCGCCCCACCGCAGCCGATCAGGACAGGAACAGGGAGTTTATCCAAGATTAAGGGAACTAAACGGGGATAGTCGCTGGCATAGGCAGAAGAAATAAAAATTATGGCTAGATCTGCCGATCCAACTAACTTATCTTGCACTTTTTCCACTACTTCCGTCACCGCCGCTTCTAGGGAGGGACGGGTTGACAGGGCATTAATCCACTCGATGCGATCGCTCATGTTTCTTGACCCCAAATTTGGTCTCAATGGTCAAAGATGATCATCTTAACAATAAATTAACCTAAAAATCCTATCCGCGCCCCTAGATGGCGCAATAAATTGTAGAATTGTCATGACGTGAGCCAATAAGGCCGCAAGGGATTGTCAGTTATTTTAATCATATTTAATCTTAAAATAGAGAATTGTCCCCGCTAAGATAAAAGTAACAAAATTAGCAATAATAATCGGTTTACTGTTCATATAAAGGCCGTAGATGAGCCAAAGAAAAACCCCCAGACAAAAGCAAATAAACATAGTTAAGGACAAGTCCTTAGCCGAACGATAACGCCAAGTTTTAATCACTTGGGGTAAAAAGGAGACAGTGGTTAATATTCCCGCCACGATCCCGATTAGTTCAATAATATTCACCGATTATCCTCTTGGCTCAGTTTCTCTCATTTTAAACTGTTGACTATCTAAATTGCTGGTTAAGACGGATCTCTCGACATCATCGGGTAAAGTGTTGGTAAATGTGACATTTTTTCCCATTGTTTCTATTGAGCGACTACTATCACCGAAGTGCCGATTTTTACCTTTTCAAATAAAGCTTTTATATCTCGATCGCGCATCCTGACGCAACCGTGGGAGACGGCCCGGCCGATGAGATTTTCTTGGGGTGTACCGTGAAAACCGATAAAATTCGCGCCATCAGTCCAAAATCCAATCCAACGGGCCCCTAAGGGGTTGTTTTTTCCCGATGGCACCAGTTGACCAGTGAAAGGATGTTCCCAGACTGGTTCCCGCACCATCTGAATCACCCTAAATTGTCCCGTCGGGGTTTCCCAACCCGGACGACCGATCGCCACCGGGTAAGAAGCGATTATTTTCTGTCCTTGGTAAACAAAAACTCGTCTTTTTTTTAAATTCAGCAGCAAACGGGTTTCCGTTCGAGTTACCGTGGTTGCGGGAAAGGAATTGACGGGACTAATGGGGGGATTGAGGAAAAATTCCCCTATTCCTAGACATAAACAGAGAATTGGCAGAAAAACTCGCATCTGATAGCAGCAAAGTCAAGATTTTTTATCTGCATTCTAATCTGATTGTGATGAGATAAAACCAAAGTCGATAGGACGATCCCGAGGGGGGAAGGATAAAATCGCCGTCGAGTTGGGCTAATTCGGTTACACTAATCCATAGCTAGAATATTAACTTTTGTAACTATGACCGCCGCTATTGCTCTCGATCGCGTTTCTAAAATCTATAATAATCTCCCGGTAGTTAACGAGCTTTCCTTTGCTATCGAAAAAGGGGAAATCTTTGGTTTACTCGGTCCCAACGGTGCGGGAAAATCGACGACAATCCGCATGATTATCACTCTAACCGAAGCAAGTCAAGGAGAAATCGAAGTGGCGGGGTATGATGTGAAAAAATACCGCGATCAGGTGAAGAAAAATATTGGGGTAGTCTTACAACAGATTAGCGTTGATGGGGAATTAACCGTCTGGGAAAATATGGAATTTCACGGCCGGATGCACCATATCCCCAATCCCCAGAGACAGGAATTAATTGATCGCTATTTAGATTATGTCAGTTTAAGCGATCGAAAATCTGCCCTTGCCAAAACTCTTTCCGGTGGGATGAAACGACGTTTACAGATTGCTCGCGCTCTTCTTCACGAACCAAAAATCCTCTTTCTCGATGAACCAACTGTCGGTTTAGACCCCCAAAATCGTCGTCGTTTGTGGGAAGTAATTCGCGATTTAAACCAGCAAGGAATGACAATTTTGTTAACCACTCACTACATGGAAGAAGTGGAATTTCTCTGTCAGGATAACGCCGCAGGAAAACCGGGCAGAATTGGCATTATGGATGCGGGCAAATTAATCGAATTAGGAACTCTAACGGATTTTCGTAGTAAGTATGGCGAGGGTTTAGTTATCAAACAAGTTGGCGATAAAATCGATTATAAATTCTTCCCCACCGTGGCTGATGCTAATGCCTATCTCGACACTTTGAGCGATAAAACTGGAGTAATGTGTCGCCCTTCCAACCTCGAAGATATCTTTGTGGAACTGACGGGACATCAATTAGATTAAATTCTTAGTTTGTCCCTTAGGAAATTGTTAAGTTATCGGTTTTTGACTCCAGTTTTTCTGAGATTAGCTCTGTTTAAATCGGCATTTCTTGGCTTTGATCTGGTGTCAATTTTATGGGTCAACCTGCTAGAGTCTAGGTCAATTAGCTGAGGCTGTCCCTAAAAACCGAATTCAACCCTAAAAAAAGAGGCTTTTAGCAATTTTTAAGCTTTTTGAGCTAGATAAATGGATCTGGAAGGGAACTTTTTCCGGAGAGGGAGAGTCGTCGGGGACTGGATAAAAACTAGAGTCCTCCCTCGATCGATAGACAAGATTGACGGTAATCGTTTAGAATAAAGCACTGAACACTGAAGAGATGACAATTATCCCTATGACCGATCTCCAAGCAAAAACTAGATGGTCAACAGCGCGGCGATATTACGAATTGCTTAGTGTTTTAGTGGAACGTAATCTCAAGGGACGCTATCGAGGTTCTTTTCTGGGGGTTTACTGGTCTTTGTTAAATCCCGCGATTATGACGGCACTATACACGGCAATTTTCGGCACGGTTTTCGCCTCTTATTTTGATAATTCTCTAGTTAACTATGTCCTAGCGGCTTTCACTGGTTTAGTCGTAATAAATTTCTTTAATGCTTCCACTAACCAAGCTTTACCTAGTATTGTTGGTAATGGCAGTATTTTAAATAAAATTCGTCTGCCAGTTAGCATTTTTCCCGTTTCCATGGTGGTGGCAAATATTTTTCAATTTGCTATTAGTATCTTTCCCCTTTTGGCTATAGTAACTCTCTGGAAGTCTCAAAGTTTAATTAATGTAATTGCTCTGATTTTTCCCGTGATCGGTCTTTCTCTGGTTTGCACGGGAGTGGGTTTCTTTGTTAGTACCCTCTACGTTTTCTTCAGAGACTTACCCTATTTTTACGAAATTGTTTGTTTTGTCGCTTGGATTAGCAGCCCGATTTTCTATCCTCCAGAAATTATTCCTCCCTCCGTACAACCATTCCTGATATTAAACCCATTATTACCAGTAATTGAAAGTATTCGCCAATTGTCCCTTTCCCCCGGATTACCGGATTTTAGTTTGATTTTTCAATCTCTACTCGGTGGGATCATTATCTTAGGAATTGGTTGGACTTGCTTCCGACTATGGCGACATTTATTTATGGATTTATTATAAATGACAGAAGTAATTCGACTCGATCAAGTGTCTCTCGAAAGACGCACTCAAGAAGAATTTTCCTACGATCTAAAAAGGACAATCTTCTCTCTTCTTGAAGGTAAATATCGTCAACCAGCCAAAAAATTAGTTCTAGATGATATAGATTTAGTCATTAATTCTGGAGCAAAATTAGGTATCATTGGAGCTAATGGCGCAGGAAAATCTACTCTTTTAAAAGTCATTTGTGGTATTCTAGAACCGACAAAGGGACAGGTGAGAGTCAGGGGACAAATTGCCTCTCTAATTGAATTAGGAGCGGGTTTTGATCCAGATTTACCAGTAAAAGATAATATTATTCTCTATGGGGTAATGCTGGGATTTTCGCGTCAGGAAATGAAGGAAAAAACCAAAGATATCCTTGACTTTGCTGAGTTAGAAGAATATATGGGAGCGCCGGTGAAATCTCTTTCTTCTGGGATGGTGGCTCGTTTAGGATTTGCGATCGCAACAGAGGTTCACCCCGATATTCTTATTCTTGATGAAGTCCTTTCCGTCGGGGATGAAAGTTTTAAAAATAAGTGTAAACGACGTTTAAAAAAATTCTGGAATTCTAACGCTACTATTTTAGTAGTTTCCCACGATTTGACTTTAATTCAAGAGTCCTGTGACCAAGCAATTTGGCTGAATAAAGGCCAGCTGCAATGTCAGGGTGCATCGGAAGATGTAATCAAGTTTTATTTGGATTCCGTGCATCAAAATGAAGTTAATTTTTAATTAAGTAGGTAATCTCAATTAATTTATCTACGTTTGGCTCTCTTGGGTTTGGTGGGTAAAATGTATTATAGGATACATTCCTGCTGGCAATCAACTGGAACGAACCACAAAGACACAAAGAACACAAAGATTGATCGCTTCTAGATAATCTAAACTTATCACACAAAGAATAAGAGAGCCTACGTTTTACTTAGTCGAAAACGCTGTCACAAAATAAAAAACCTCGGTGTCCAGCCGAGGTAGCGCTAAGTTATGTAGGAGAACTCAAGCAAATCTGTCAATGGGGTAAACCCAAACCCCGAAAACTTTTTTAAGCTAGTAGGCCAAGTTTTTTGCCGTTGTCTCGGACTCAAGGAATCATCTTCTGTCCTATACTCTTCGAGACAATCTAAACCGGCTTGCTGTCTTGGCTGTTTTGCTTTAACTTTTAGTTCATGTAAATAAATGTAACAATATTTTTACGAATTGTAAAGAAGGATTGACAAAATAAAACTTATAGGATGTATAAGCTAAGTTAATATTTTTCGCCGATCGAAGCTAGGGAGGTAATATATAGGGAGATTGGTTCACTAGCATGACAAGGTGTACCCAGAATGTCCTATTTGTTTTTGTTGCCACTATTCACCGCTGCTCTGGCTGCCTATTTCTGGCAGAAGTCCAGCGATGAAATTGCTTATCTCGCCAGTGCCGCCACGGTAATTAGTTTAGTGTTGAGTCTGGTTTTAGCTCCTTGGCAGATTCAGCTATTAATTCTCTTGACAGTTGTGATTGTCGTCACCTTTTTATGGCAAGGACGAGAAGAGCAGAAGAATATCCCCGTCCCCACTCCAGAAACCGCCGGCGAGAAAAAGTACCGTGGGGCCACCTATAGGGAGCCAACAGTCGCCGAGGCTCCTGTCAAGGAGCGAGGGGGTAAATATCGCGGTGCGGAGGTTAAAATCACCAATAATACCACGGTGGCTAACCCAATTCGCTCCTCATCTCTCAAATATCGCGGCGCTGGTTCGGCAAACAAGGACCAGTAATCAGTTATCAGTTATCAGTTATCAGCTTCTGAAGGCAAAAGGCAAAAGAAAGAATCTGGCAATTCTCTTACCTAAAAAGAAGGTTAGAAACTAAGCACATCAAAGCTTTTGGCTTAACCAATTAGGTCTTAGATTCGGTCGAGTTATCAGATTTGAGTTTTAAGTTCACTGATTGGGTGCATCTTATATTTGTGATTTTGGTGAGCAGCAGAAGTTATTAAAAGAGGGCGAATGCAATTCGCCCCTACAATAATATTATTGAGATGCCCCCACTTCCTACTTCCCACTTATCTACTGGTCTTGAATATAAGGCTGATTATTCTTGAGACAGTTGTATGCCTTTTGTAACTCGATTCCCAGATAACCGATATGTTCGGGAATAATTGCGGGATTGGTAGCGGCAAACTCGCGGATTAATTTCAGGGGATTTTTGCCTTGATAACAGGCGACAATTTCCCCACTGCCGGGGGTAGTTTGTTGGACGAGAATTTGTTCTTTTTCCACGGAAATCAAAAAGTTACCGCTAGGGTCAAAAAAATCGCGCTGATTGACAATTTTATCGTACTGGGTGGCGATTAATCGTTCGACATTCTCCCAAGTATCATCGTATATATGGGCCGATTGACTAATAGTAATTAATGGACCCATTGATAAATTGTATTCGGAGCGCTTGCTAATCTCATCCCTAATATGTTGCTGTAAAGCACGCAATCCCATGGCATTTGCTGGCCAAGCGGCAAACATATCATTACTTCTAAATATTGCGGTGAGAGATAATTCATTTTCTACCACTCGCACCCAAATATGATTTAAACAGGGACTACCTCCCTTTTCGTGGTCTTTCACATCCCAGAGGGACATGACTGCACTAGCTGCGTCAATTTCTGAGATTAATTTATTGATAACCTGTGCAATTTGGTCCCGGCCAAACCAAGAGCGCAATCTTTGACCATAGGTGTATTTAACTCCTTCTGTACAGGGAGAATCATCGAGAATTTGTCCGATATATTCGGTGAGAAAAGGTCTATCTATAGGCAAATAATTAGGTTCGGGAAAGTAAAAGTCTGGGGGTTCATCGGTGACAACGGCCATTAGGTCAATTAATTCTTGCCATTTACCATCATATCCTGTGGGTCTAATTGTGCCGGTGGTTTTAATCTTTTGGAGAATTTTTACCCAGGTTTCGGCAATAGTTTTTCCTTCAATGCGATGACCGTATCTTGTCCCAGGTAGCAAAGAAGGAAGATTTTCTAAGAGGGGAAAGATTAAGGGTTCTCCCCAAGTTGGTAAGGGAGATTGTTCTGCATAACTTTTGACGATTTCAATCGCTTCTGGGATGGATTTAACCAGTTGATATTGAATTGATTGACGTAATTTTTCGAGAGTTTCTCGGTCAATTTCCTTGTCAATATATCCCGTGATAGGAGAATTAATTAGCCAACATTCTCTACCTGTGTCACTTTTTCCTAACTGGAATCCTTGACTAAAAAAATCTAGCAAACACTGACAGCTACCAGAGTTCTTATCTTCCTTAGTTGCGTGGAGAATAACTAAGTATCTAACGTGGGGATTTGCGATTAAGTTTCTCAGCAGGGGACTAATTCCTCTGGTGGGACTATAAAGATTACCAATTACTGCGTATTGGTCGGGATTTAAATGTTTAGCAAGGGACTGTTTTACTGTCCATCCCGTGATAATTGCCGTTTGGCCGTGACCGCAGATTAATTGATTGGGTTTATAGTGGGGTTGGTAGATGAATTTAGGGGTGGTTTCTATACTGAGCATGGATTTAAATTAATCCTTCAAGATAATTAATAATATTTTGGTGAAGTTGTTCTATTGTATCACTGCCATCCAGTTGTAAACAATCATCTTTATATTCTTTAAATATCTCGATAAACATCTGACGAACTTTCATTAATTTTTCTTGTTTTTCGTACACTTCTGTGATGGCTCGGTTTTTAATTCTTGCCAGAGAAATATCGGGAAGAACATCGATATAAATGACTAAATCGGGATTGGGAAAATGTTGATTTAACTGCCGAATAAAAGCCAATTCTTCGGGATTATTGCCATTGTAGGCCAGGGAAGAAAAATAATAACGAGTAGTGATAACGTGGGTTTGTTCTTGGTGAATAAGTTTAAAAACGCCATCGTGATCATTATATAAGTGATAATGGCGATCAGCTGCAAATAAATAAGCCATTTGTCGGTCAAATTTATTTTGATCTTGGATAGAAATAAGATTAGTTTGCATTATTTCTCGAATCAAACGACCGATGACTCCCTCGGAAGGTTCTGGACTTAAAACTGCTTTTTCCCCTCGCTTGAAAAAATATTCTTGTAGGAGTTTTGCTTGGGTACTTGTTCCAGATCCGTCAATACCTTCAAAGACAATAAATTTCGGTTTCATAATTTAATCTTCTTTTTTTATATCTAATTATCTGAATAATTTTTTTAGCCAAGTTAACCAAGATTTTTTGGGGGGGATTAACTGCGTCATTTCTCCGAGCATCTCTCCCATACTTCCCCAAATATAAATATTTTTATTGAGGGATTGTATGGTTAAATTTTCTTGTAAAGCTAAACTGATGATACCGATCATTTCTGCCGATTGATTACCGACTATTTGCGCTCCCAGTATTTTACCATCTTGTCGGTAGATTAATTGACAAAATCCGGTGGTTTCTCCCCAGATTTGCTGTGCCACTATATTTTTGATGGGATAGTTAATCATCTTTACCTCCTCACCATAGCTCTCCCGGGCTGCTTTTCCAGTTAAACCCACCCAAGCAATAGCCGGATCAAAAGCAATAAATGAGGGAATTTGATCGGGATTAAAGTTAAATTTTTCTCCCGTGAGCAGATGCTTGACTAACCCAAAAGCAGCCTGGTGATTTAAAGTAGGATCGGGATAATTATTTCTGAGCAAATTTAGGGCATAAATGCGGGAATTATCGGTTTGTAGTTGCTGATTAACCCTGATTAGTCCTTGCTCTAGTTTAACTCCCACCCCAGCCAAATTTAATCCCCGTTCATTGACTTGATAATTACCAGCAAAAATGAGATCATCAACTTCGATAACACGATTGCCTAATTGTAGCCATTTTTGACCCTCGATCGTTTTTACTTGACTAGGACAATAGCCGGGTAAAATCTTAATTCCTTCCGCTTCTAAAATGGCAGTAACTAAATGGCAGATTTCCCGATCAATATCTGGCAGTAGATAATTATCCTCGATAATTAAGCTAATTTCTTTCCCTAAACGTCGGAGAATTTGTGCCAAACTCACAGCCATGCTGCTGTTGCCAATAATCGCTAAATGTTGTCCTAAATTGTCTAAATTTGGCTCTTGCCAAAGGGTTTGAGCGGTAAAATAATTAACCTCATCTAAGCCGAAAATTTTCGGGACTTGCGGATAAAAACCAGTAGCGATAAGATAGTGTTTAGCCAACAATTGCCGACCGTTAACCACGAATCCCAAATGGGGCAGCCGGACAAATTCCCCCCCACCCGGGATCACATCTATTCCTTCCGTGGCTAATCTCGCTAAAGAATGATGTTTATTAATAGTTTTATCTACTTCCTCTAACCATTGCCGCAACTGTTGCCATTGGGGATAAATGGCCGTTTCTTGCCAATGATTGAGCAGTTTATAGAGATGGATAATTTGGCTGTACCCTTTGCTAAAAATGTCCTCAGATGCCTCTAAATTGTCACTAGAAGGCTGTTGCACTAAAGCCACCCTTTTTTTGAGGTGAACAGCCAACAAAGCCGCTTCTATCCCCGCAGGAGTGGCACCGATAATTACTAAGTCGTAAACCACAAATATAAAGTAGGAATCAGGAGTCAGTATTCAGGAGTCAGGAGACAGTATTCAGGAGTCAGGAATCAGGAGACGGTATTCAGGAGTCCGAAACTTAACACTTAAAACTCAAATCTGATAACTGATAACTGATAACTGATTACCGGCGCCGGTCTTGCAATTTTTTATAGACATCTCGCAGGGGAACTTGATGATAGGCGAGAGCGACGAGAGTATGATAAAAAAGATCGGCCACTTCTGCAGCAATAGCATCGCCATCATTATCTTTGCAGGCCATGACCACTTCTGCCGATTCTTCGCCGATTTTCTTGAGAATTTTGTTATCTCCCCCGGCCAAAAGTTTACAGGTGTAGGATTCCGGATGAGGATCGTCTCTGCGATCGCAAATTACCTTAAACAATTCCGAGAGGGTGTCGGCCGCTGGCGGTGATTTTTGCCAATTTACTTGATGAAAACAGCTTCTTTCGCCGGTATGACAGGCGATATCACCGATTTGCTCAATAGTCAGCAAGATAGCATCACTATCGCAATCGTAGCGAATTTGACGCACTTTTTGGATATGGCCCGAGGTGGCTCCTTTGTGCCATAATTCTTGACGAGAACGACTCCAATACCACGCTTCCCCGGTGGTGAGGGTTTTTTCGAGGGATTCCCGATTCATCCAGGCCATCATTAACACTGTAGCATCAAGATAGTCTTGAGCGATCGCTGGTACTAAACCCTGGGAATTATAAGCGATCGCGTCGAGGGGAATAGCGGAGAGTAAAGAGGACATCAGTTTTTTGCGGTCAAGAATTATGGTGGGACAAATTGCCCAAAGCTTAATTATATAGCCTTAACGTTGGGCAATTTCCACAGTGCGATCATTACTAAAGGAATCCACCACAATAATATGATCTATACCCAAGCTTTTTGGTGAAAGCTGGATAAATAAACAGGCTCTAGTTTTAAGAAATATCTCAAACTGTTATAAAACTTAATCAAGAGAGGGATCATATACAAAACTTAACATTGTTTAACGTCAAAACTTCAGTTCAAAGCCAATCAATTCCCTAACCAGGCAGCTGCGTTAAAATGGGGATAAGGTTAAGAATACAACTAATCCCTACAGCAGAGTCTTTTGGATTGGCACCTATAACAAGTTATCCCGTGCGATGATCGGGGAAACTCAGGTTTTAGGAGAACAAAGAATTTTTTTCCAAATCTCTGTGGAAAGATGTATTATGAGCCATCATAAATCTTCTTCAATCAGCATTGGGAGCTAATCACAGTATGAAAGTGGACAAACACCTGTCTTAAGTTAGACAATTCTACCCTCAGGAATTTCTTTGATTTAAAACCGAGTCCTGTCGATAGAGTTATGTATATAGTAATTTCAATTAAGCTTGAGAATATCAATACCAGATTTCCTAAGAGTTTTGTCGGTCTAGACTATATTAAACCTATCTGAAATGACTATTATTCCTACTCGAGGTAATCACAGGGTGAAGGTGGACAACTACACTGTCTCAGGTTGAACGATTCTCCTACAATAAATTTTTCTAATTTAAAACCAAGTTACTATGTATGGATAACCTAATCACGATTAGAGAAGCCTCGGGCTTGCTCGGAGTTAGCATTAAAACCCTCCGGCGCTGGGAACAACAGGGGAAAATTTCCTCAATTCGTACCCCTGGTGGTCATCGGCGCTACCGACGGCAAGATATATTACAATCTGTTCAATCAACCCCATTTATCATTGGCTATGCTCGTGTTAACCGACCTGAACAAAAACAACAACTAGAGGATCAAATAAAAGCCTTAGAAGACTTTTGTCATCAGCAGGGTCAACCCTTTGAAATTCTCAGCGATATCGGCAACGGAGTCAGTCACAATCGCCCTAATCTTATGCGTCTAGTAGAGATGATGTGTAACGGTGGGTTGGAATGTCTAGTTTTAACCCATCCAGAAAGTGTTGGCCGCTTTTGTCATGATTTTATTTTGGGTTTGTGCAGTTTCTTGAAAATCCAAGTCATTCTCCTCAATCAACCCCAGAAATCCATTGCAGCTGAGGATTTAGTGGACGATCTGCAAGCCCTCGTCACCATCTGTTACAATCGTCTCTACCCGCTACATAACCCGGATCATCGGCAATTGGTGGAATACCTAGGGGCGCTTAAGAATCTCCCCTCGGCTTAAAATTATCCTTGGACTGGGTTTCTCCTCCCTCTTTGTTGCCTGTCTGATGCCGACTCGGCTATTCCCCGAACAAGGGCCAAGAATAGTAATATTTTAGCTGACGACTAACGGCTATCATAACTCTACATTGACGGCAAATGAAACTAGAAACCACGGCGATTAAACGGATTCTCGATGCTAACCTTGACCGCGCTAGAGAAGGACTGCGAATTATCGAAGAATGGTGTCGTTTTGGCTTAGATAATCCCAATTTAGCCCAAGAATGTAAAGAAATGCGCCATCAATTAGCTAGTTGGCACTCGATCGATCTTAAACGACATCGGGACACAGCCGGCGATATCGGCAGGGATTTAAGCCATCCCAGGGAAGAAATCCGGGAGACTGTCGAGGGACTGCTGCAGGCAAATCTCGCTCGCGTACAGGAGGCTTTTAGGGTTTTAGAAGAATACGGTAAACTCTATGATCTAGAGCTAGGGATAGCCTGTAAACAGCTGCGCTATCGGGTTTATCAGCTAGAGAGTAAACTATTAATCTCGCCACCTCTGGAAAAACTAAAAGCATCTCCCCTCTATCTAGTCACTTCTCCCGCCGAAAATCTGTTAGAAATCGTCGAATTAGCCCTAAAAGCAGGTTTAAAATTGGTGCAGTACCGCCATAAAACCGCCGCTGATACGATTCGTTTAGAAGAAGCTGCTAAACTGTGTGAGTTATGCCACCGTTACGATGCTTTATTTATTATGAACGATCGCGTCGATATTGCTAAGGCCGTTCATGCTGATGGTGTTCATCTCGGTCAACAGGATCTACCGATTTCCCTAGCGCGGCAATTTCTCGGCCCGACGGCAATTATCGGCCGGTCCACCACTAATCCCCAAGAGATGGCCAAAGCAATCCAAGAAAAGGCCGATTATGTGGGAGTTGGTCCAGTTTATGCCACCCCCACCAAAGCGGGAAAAACCCCCGCAGGATTGGAATACGTCCGTTATGCGCGGGAAAATTGCCCTTTACCCTGGTTTGCGATCGGTGGTATTGATAGTAATAACATTAAAGAGGTTTTAGAGGCAGGAGCGCAACAGGTAGCTGTAGTCCGGGCCATCATGGAAGCGCAGCACCCCGATGTGGTGACACAAGAATTATTAACCCAATTAAAGTAGGGTGTGGGGTGTAGGGTGTAGGGTGTGGGGTGTGGGGTGTGGGGAGAAAAAAGCTGTCTCCTGTCTCCTGAATACTGTCTCCTGTCTCGACTAGGAAATTAATTTTGCACGACTACTTATCCAAATCCATGTCAGAAATAACCTTGCAAATTAACGGCAAAACTCAAACCTGTTTACCAGCAACTAAACTACCGCAAATGCTAGAAAATTTGGGCATGAATCCTCGGTTAGTTGCAGTGGAATATAACGGGGAAATCCTCCATCGTCAGTATTGGGAAAACACGGAAATCAAGGAGGGGGATAAATTAGAAATTGTTACTATTGTCGGAGGGGGATAAAATAATCAACAATCGACAGTTGAGGGAAAAAACTTGTTAGTTATCGGTTTAATGAGTGGCACATCGGTGGATGGCATCGATACCGCTTTAGTGGAGATTAGCGGTACAGTGGAATCTCCACAGGTGCAGTTATTAGCAGGGGAAACCTATCCCTATTCCCCCCGATTACGCGAGACAATTTTGCAAGTCTGTGGGGGAGAAAAGCTATCTATTGAAGCTTTAGCCAGCTTAGATGATAACATCGCCGCAGAATTCGCCCAAGCCGCCTTAAATATCCAAAAAGAAGCCCCAAAAGCCCAATTAATCGGCAGTCACGGTCAAACCGTTTTTCATCGACCCCCCCAAAATGATCGCCTCGGTTACACGGTACAATTAGGACGGGGAGCAGCGATCGCAAAAATCACCAGTATTCCCACCATTAGTAATTTTCGCGCTGCCGATATCGCCCAAGCTGGTCACGGTGCGCCCCTAGTGCCGAAAATTGACGCTTATCTGCTTTCTCACCCCACCAAAGCCCGCTGCGTCCAAAATATCGGCGGTATTGGCAATTTAACCTATCTACCCCCCCGACAAAGGGAAAATTGGCAGCAAAAAATTTTCGGTTGGGATACCGGCCCCGGCAATGTCCTCATCGATTTGGCCGTACAATTTTTGAGCCAAGGCCAACAAACCTACGACCATAACGGTCAATGGTCGGCCCAGGGTCAACCCTGCTCCGAATTAGTTCATAAATGGCTACAGGAGCCTTATTTTCAACAATATCCCCCTAAATCCACCGGCAGAGAGTTATTTAGCCCCGCCTATCTAGCCCAATTGCACCGGGATGCCCAAGCTTATTCCCTCAGTGATGCCGACTGGTTGGCCAGTTTAACCGATTTAACCGCCATTTCGATCGCCCACAGCTATCAAACCTTTTTGCCGGAAATGCCTGCAGAAGTGCTGCTCTGTGGTGGTGGCGCTCATAATGCCTACCTGCGCCAACGACTGTTAGCACATTTGGGGTCAAATGTCAAGCTTTTGACCACTGATGAGGTAGGATTAAATAGCGATTTTAAAGAAGCGATCGCTTTTGCCCTTTTGGCCTATTGGCGCTGGCACAATTTCCCCAGTAATTTACCGAAAGTCACGGGAGCAAAAGAGGAGGTTTTATTAGGAGAAATTTATCTATGAGCAGTATATATGAAATATTTTCAACAATTCAACGCCAAAGAGTCAGCGATGGGCAAATAGTGCCAATTTTAAGCGATTGTGCCGACTATAAACGTCTTTTAATTCTTGTTTGGCCGCAATTGGGAGATTTTGACAGTCTCGAATACGCTTGGTGGTTAGAAAAAGAGGCAGCCCTTTGGCAAAATGCCGGGATTACCATTCGTGCCATCGGTATCGGCGATCGCAATTCGGGCTTAAAATTCGCTGAATATACGAAATTTCGGCAAGATTGGCTGTTTGTTGACCCGAAAGCTGAATTACACGATTTATTAGGACTGTATCGCGGTTTATCGTTAAAATTACCGAGATTTTCCCCCGGACAAAATGCCTGGTTAAATCTAATTTTGATGTGTGCGGGTGTGGGTAGTCCGGGGACTCTGGCCGAAGTGCTGCGGGGTTATCGTGGCGATCGCAAAGCCCCCCAATTAATTGCCGAGGAGGAAACAATACAAGCGCGGCCTTTACCAGCTTTCCGGGGTTCCCTATTCAATCTTGCTGGGGGTCAAGGTTTTCAGCGACCTTTTGAATTAGCCACCCTGAGACTGCGTAATATGACTCAAGTTTTGGGCAATTGGTCAACCTATGTCCCCGATAGTAGTTATCTCACCCAACGGGGAGGGACTTTTTTATTTGATAGTCAAGGAAAGTTACTCTATGAGCATCGAGATGGAGGTATCTTGGGATTTGCTGAGAATATGAGTTATCCCCTCGCTTTTTTGCGGGATTAAGCTTTTTTCTTCTCTATATAGAGAGTTTCGATTAAATGATACCAGTCCAAAATTTTAATCCTTTCCTGTTTCTCACCGATTTCAGGGAATAATAATCACAATAACCCTTTTGTAGGGCTTTTTGTTTCCCCATCGGGAATTATCATCTTACCTTGGCAGACTAGAACTGATGCACCACCCACAGAAACTTCCGTAATTTTACGGTTGTTTTTCTGAAACTTTAATTGTAAACTGCTGGGTCTGCCCATTTCCACTCCTTGGATTATCGTCCATTGATTCATCCCTTCCCTAGAAGATTCTAAGGCCCCTAGGTAGCCCGCTAAAGCGGCCACAGCCGAACCAGTGGCGGGATCTTCCATAACTCCTAAACCGGGGGCAAACATTCGGCCATAGAGACGAGATAGGGGAGATTCTGGGTCAAAACAGCAGACAAAAAGGGAATTAGCGGGGGATTGACCTAATAATGATGACCAAAGAGTTAGATTTAGTTTTATTTTCCCTAAAATATCTCGATTTTTGACGGGGATGAATAAAAAAGGGAGACCACAGGAAAAAGCGCGGGGGGGATAACCGGGTAAGAAATCGGCAACGCGTAGGGAAAGAATCGCCGCTAAATCATCGAGAGCATAAGTATCCGTCACTAATTCTGGCAATTGTGCCACTTTTAACTCACTATAGACCGGTTTTTCCCCCTCCATGATAATTTTCACCGGTACTAAACCGACTCCTTCCTCCAGATAAATCGTGGTTTCTTGGTAGGGGGGAATAGCGCCGATTAGGGCTAAAATATAGGCTGTGCCGACGGTAGGATGACCAGCAAAGGGTAATTCGGTACTGGGGGTGAAAATCCGGACTTTTTTAGTGCCTTGGGGCGTTTCTGGCGCAAAAACGAAGACTGTCTCCGAGAAGTTAAATTCGGCGGCGATTTTTTGCATCTGGGTGCGGGTTAATCCAGACGCTTCCGGAAAAACCGCCAGGGGATTACCGCCAAAAATGCGATCGCTAAAAACATCGGCGGTATAGTAGGAATAGGTAGGCACGCGGGGGATAGGGCAACAGTTATCGGAGAATTTTTTGATCTTACACCTATCTTCACCCCTGACCGCCCCCCAGTTGTCTGTCTAGGGATAGATAATCCTTGTCAGTTCTGTTAGTCTTTATTAAGCAATAATTAAAATACAGAGTTTTTCATGAAGATAAGGTATGTCTTGAATCGTCTCGGAGTCTCCTATGGGAGAAACCACAAAGACACAAAGGACACAAAGATTGATCGCTCCTATATAAGTTAAACTCATAACACAAAGAATAAGAGAGCCTAACTGCCATAGGCTCTACTACTTATCCGCTTCTAATCTGGCTAATAAACTGACTAACTTATCTCTGACGGAATTGTGAGTGTATTCGTCTTCAGGGTGGGGTTTTTGATGGGGTTTTTGAAAATAGGGACGTTCCCCGTATAATTGTCCCCATTTCACATCGACTCGGTGTACTAATTCATAGAGTAATTCTTGATTATCTAAAATTTCTTCTAGGATTAACTGTAAAGCTTGAACGGGATTATCTAAATTTTGACTGACTTTGGTTAATTCTTCATCGACAATAAGCTGTAAAATTATCTGCAAAGCTCCCGAAGAATCCCCTAAATTAGCGGCAATAAATTGTTTAATCTCTGTGGTAACTTGCACTAATTTGGGGACAGGAGATTCTCCTTTGAGGAAATCCGCCCCCTCTTGAGCGATAAAATCTGCTAGGGTAAACTCGCGCCTTTCGATGATATCTTGGGAAAAATCCAGTTCTTCAGGGGTCATAAATTAAAAATATTAGCGATAATAGACTCTAGGACTTATTGTGACATTTTTAGGAATATCTATGGGCATCGATCGCAGAGAGTTTCAGCAGCGTCGTCAGCAGGTAATGGAAAAAATCGGCAATGGAACGGCAATTTTTCGCAGTGCGCCCATGGTGGTCATGCACAATGACGTAGAATACACCTATCGTCAGGATAGTGACTTTTTTTACCTGACAGGATTTAATGAACCGGAGGCGGTGGCGGTTTTAGCACCCCATCACCCCGAACATCAGTTTATCCTGTTCGTGCAGCCAAAAGACCCGGAAAAAGAAACCTGGACAGGCTATCTCCACGGTGTGGAAGGAGCAAAGGAAATTTTTGCTGCTGATGAGGCCTATTCTATCGAAGAATTGGACGAAAAATTACCCCAATATCTCGAAAAAGCCGAACGAATTTATTATCATCTCGGCCGGGACAAAACTTTTAATACAAATGTTCTAAAGCACTGGCAAAAATTAATCGCCACTTTTCCCCGTCGCGGCACTGGACCGACTGCTTTAGAGGATACTAATTTTATTCTCCATCCTTTGCGCTTACTGAAAACCGAGGCCGAATTGGACAATATTCGCCAAGCAACTGCTATTTCAGCACAGGCACATAATCGGGCCAGAGAATTTACCAAAGTTGGTCACTACGAGTATCAAATTCAAGCGGAAATTGAGCATACTTTTCGCCTGGAAGGGGGTATGGGTCCTGCTTATCCTTCTATTGTTGCTAGTGGTGCTAATGCCTGTATTCTGCACTATATCAACAATAATCGCCAAGTACAAGAAAATGAGCTTTTATTAATTGATGCTGGTTGTGCCTACAATTACTATAACGGTGATATTACCCGCACTTTTCCCGTTAATGGTAAATTTACCCCCGAACAAAAAATTATCTATGAAATTGTTCTGGAAGCTCAATTAAAGGCGATTGAAGTGGTAAAAACTGGTAATCCTTATAATCTTTTTCATGACACGGCCGTGAGGACAATTGTGGAGGGATTAGTGGATTTAGGGCTATTGGTCGGCGACATTGATGAGATAATTAAAGAGGAAAAATATAAGCCTTTTTATATGCACAGAACTGGCCATTGGTTAGGATTAGATGTCCATGATGCGGGAGGTTATAAAGTTAACGAAGAAACTTGGCAAACTTTGCAGCCTGGTCATGTTTTAACCGTGGAACCGGGGATTTATATCTCCCCCGATATTAAACCTGCTGAAGGACAGCCGGAAGTGCCAGAAAAATGGCGGGGTATCGGTATCCGTATCGAAGATGATGTGTTAGTTACTGCCACAGGAAATGAGGTTTTAACTGCAACGGTTCCCAAAAAAGTTGAGGATATCGAATCTTAAGTAAAAAGCTAGGTGTTAAAAATTGTCAGATTCCCCCTAACCCTAGGGTTGATTAATAGTAGGGTTGATTCATGAATCAACCCTACCCCCCTTAAGGATATTCAATTAAGTTTTTTCTAGAGATTATTATGGTTGTCACCAAAGAAAAATTATATACCTTTGCGGAATATTTAAATTATCAGGACTGCACGGATAATAAATACGAATTATTTAACGGAGAATTAATTACCATGCCTCCTGCTAGTGGCTTTCATGCTTTGATACTTAGATATATATTTAAGGTGTTAGAAAGGGAAATAGAGAGGCTACAATTAGACTGGCAAGTTATGCCCGCTACGGTGGGAATTCGCACCGATAAAGCTAAATCGAGAATCCCAGACTTAATGATTTTAACTGCCGAACAATGTCAAGAGATTAGAAATATGACCACAGCAGTGATTGAATTTCCTCCCCTGTTAGTTGTAGAAATTGTTAGCCCCAATAATGCTGATGATGACTACCGTTATAAACGTTCAGAATACGCAGTGAGAGGCATTCCTGAATACTGGATTATCGATCCTATTGCCCTAAAAATATCGGTTTTAAACCTAATTTCGGGATTTTATGAACTGGTAGAATTTAACAACGAAGATAGGATAATATCGGTGACATTTCCCGATTTACAATTAACTCCTCAAATGGTCTTTGCACAGTAAAATCTTAGCTGGAGACTTTTATGATTGCTACCCGACAAAAAATATATACCTTTGCGGAATATTTAAATTATCAGGACTGCACGGATGATAAATACGAATTATTTAACGGAGAATTAATTTCCATGCCTCCCGCTAGTGGCTTTCATGCCTTAATTCTTGCCTTTATTTATGATTATTTAATGGCAGAAATTAAAAGATTAAATCTAACTTGGAAAGTCATGCCTGCTACCGTGGGAATTCGCACCGATAAAGCTAAATCGAGAATTCCAGACTTAATGATTTTAACTGCCGAACAATGTCAAGAGATTAGAAATATGACCACAGCAGTGATTGAATTTCCTCCCCTCTTAGTTGTAGAAATTGTTAGCCCCAATAATGCTGATGATGACTACCGTTATAAACGTTCAGAATACGCAGTGAGAGGCATTCCTGAATACTGGATTATCGATCCTATTGCTGTAAAAATATCGGTTTTAACCCTGATTTCGGGATTTTATGAACTGGCAGAATTTCACAACGAAGATAGAATAATATCGGTAACATTTCCCGATTTAAAATTAACTCCTCAAATGGTTTTTGCCCAGTAGCATTATTAACGATTATGACTATCCCCTTAGAAATCCAACAACGTTGCCAACAATTAAAAACAGAACTACAAAGGGCCAGTTATGCTTATTATGTTCTTGATGATCCTTTTATATCCGATAGCGTTTATGATCAACTTTATCGGGAATTAGAAGACATAGAAAAGCGTTATCCCCAATTAATCACCCCTGATAGTCCCACCCAAAGAGTCGGGGATAAAATCTCTAGTCAATTCGTTTCTGTCCGTCATAATATTCCCCTGTATAGTCTCGAAAATGCCTTTAACCTCGAAGAATTAAATAAATGGGGCAACCGTTGGCAAAGATATGTAAATGAAACCCAAGACACGGAATATGTGTGTGAATTAAAAATCGATGGTTCTGCGTTAGCTTTAACCTACGAAAACGGCTTTTTCGTCAGAGGTGTTACTAGAGGGGATGGAGTCAATGGCGAAGATATTACCCCCAATGTGCGGACAATTCGCTCTATTCCTTTACGCTTAAATATAGATAATCCCCCAGCAATTGTGGAAGTGCGCGGTGAAGCCTTTTTACCCCTCGATACCTTCGATAAAATCAATCAAGAAAGAGAAGAAAAAGGGGAATCTCTCTTTGCTAATCCCCGCAATGCGGCAGCAGGAACCCTACGACAATTAGATCCGAAAATAGTTGATAAAAGACGCTTACAATTTTTTGCCTATACCCTGCATTTAGACGATAACCATATCACCACTCAATGGCAATCCTTAGATAGATTAGAAACCATGGGATTTCTGGTTAATCCCCACCGTCAACTCTGTCCATCCCTGCAAGAAGTGGCGCAATACTATCAAGATTGGCAAGAAAAACGTCATCAATTAGCCTACATGACCGATGGTGTCGTAGTCAAAATCAACGATTTACAGCGACAAAATCGCTTAGGATTCACCCAAAAATTCCCCAGGTGGGCCATCGCTTTAAAATATCCTGCCGAAGAAGTCCCCACGGTAGTTAAAGATATTATCGTCAATGTGGGACGCACCGGCGCAGTCACACCCATGGCGGTGATGGAACCGGTACAGGTAGCAGGGACCACCGTACAAAGAGCTACTTTACATAATAGCGATCGAGTGGCCGAATTAGATATCCGCGTCGGTGACACGGTAATTATCCGCAAAGCGGGGGAAATTATCCCGGAAGTGGTGAGAATCCTGCCAGAATTGCGTCCTAGCCACACCTTACCCTTTCAGATGCCCACTAATTGCCCTGAATGTCAATCTCCCCTAGTCCGTCCGGTGGGGGAAGCGGTGACGCGCTGTGTCAATAGTTCCTGTCCGGCGATTTTGCGGGGAAGTGTAGTACATTGGGCTAGTCGCGATGCTCTCGATATCCGGGGATTAGGGGAAAAAGTGGTAATTTTGCTGATTGAACAGGGATTAGTTACCGCTATTTCTGACCTCTACAGCCTCGAAAAAACGGAAATTGCCAAATTAGACCGAATGGGCGATAAATCCGCCTTAAATTTGATTACAGCTATGGCTCAGAGCAAAAATCAAAGCTGGTCGAGGGTACTTTATGGGCTAGGAATTCGCTATGTGGGCAGCGTTAACGCCAAAATTCTCGCCGAAAGTTTTCGGACAGTGGAGGAGTTAGCTAACGCCAGCGTGACTAATTTAGCCTCTGTTTATGGTATCGGTGAAGAAATCGCTCAATCGGTCTATGATTGGTTTAAAATCGCCGCTAATCGGGATTTAGTCGCTAAATTACAGGCGGCTGGTTTACAATTTGCCGCAGCAGCAAAAACCACCACCACTAAAGCGACTTTAGCAGGGAAAACCTTTGTCATTACTGGCACTTTACCAACTCTCAAACGGGAGGAAGCGAAAGAATTAATCGAAAAAGCTGGGGGGAAAGTGACGGGTTCTGTCAGCAAAAAAACTGATTATTTAGTGCTAGGAGAAGCGGCGGGTTCTAAGCTAGAAAAAGCCCTAGAATTGGGCATTACTCAGCTAACCGAAGCACAATTACTCGAATTAATCGGGGATTAAATATAATTATTTGACGTTAAAAAGACTTGTTCTGAGAAAATATTACAGAAGCAAAGTTAAATAATTTTACATACCATTTAGAGGCAAATGTAATTGTTTATATTCTATAGAGGAGTTAATCTTATGAGAGCTTTTATCTCGTGGTATAGTTAATGTATTATATCTTCCCTTTTCTAGCAATCGAGTAAAAGTAAGCCAAGAAATCACCCTAGAACGATAATCTCTAAGGGTTTTATCTTTGGGTCGTTTACCAGAAGTAGAAGTACAGATACTAGCAATAATTTCTTCTACTCGCCAGGGGGTTATTGACTTATGAATTTCTAATTCTTTATAGATTTCTTGTATAAGAATATGTTTTTTGAGGGCGAATGATAAATATTGAGAAATATCATCTTCTCCTTTACCTATAAGCTCTCTTGCCGCTAAGATTTTTTTCTCATGATTGATGAATATCATGTCAAAATTTTCCAAATCCCAAATAAGACTATTAATTGTTGTGTCTCTTCGTTCTAATTTTTGCTTAAGTTCTTTTTTGGTTATACCTTTGTAGCCACTTGTTTGAATTATTTTTAATGCTTCGATTACTGTAGTAATTGAATTTCGTACCATATAAGTTGATAAGGAAGGTTTATCTACTAGAAATTCTAAACTTAGAGATAAAGTTAGCTGTTCGTATTTGGGTTTGTAATTATTATGCTCTTGTTTTAGTAAAAGGTTCCATTCATAACGAGTAATAAAGTTTTTTACCGACCAAAGAGATAAATTTTGTTTAGTAAAGACATAAGTAGTCATGCAAAATTAATTACCCAAATAAAAAATTAAGAAGTATAATACATAAAAAAACGGGCTCTTCGGGAATTGTTATGCAAATAATTAACTTAAAATAAAATTCGATGAGAGCAACTACGCTCAAAAGTAGCTGAAATTCATACAGGAAAGGACTTAAGGCACAAATAGGTTAAT
>NZ_SFBO01000087.1:0-5854 GCF_007095705.1 Microcystis sp. Msp_OC_L_20101000_S702 | reverse complement strand
AATATTCGAGGCCAAATTTTTACTATTTTCGTGATTACCGTAGCGGCAGCCGAGGCAGCCGTGGGTTTAGCGATTATCCTGACTATCTATCGTAACCGCGACACGATCGATATGGAACAATTTAACCTGCTCAAATGGTAAGGTTTTAAATATTTACTCTCCCTCTCCCTTTTTTGGGGAGAGTTTTTTTTGGTTAATTTTTCCTGTTAACGGGGATAAATCTCGGTGACAACTCGATCGGGCGAGCTACTGGTAACAACAATGTTATTATCTTCTAAAGTGCCGATCGCTTTATCGCCGGTGAGATTAAATTTTGGCTCCTGTTGTTCATAGATAATATTCCCCTCGGCCTCGACAATTTTTTCCGACATTTTCCAAGTTAAGATCTGACTATACAATTGCGCCCCAGTTTTCTGATTAATTCCCTTAACCCCATCCTTGAGATAAGCGATACGATTGCCTAATTCCACCACCACAAGATTACCAGTAATAGTGATTTAATCTTGATATTGAAAAATTTCCGTAAGGAGAGAGATAATTATGGCTAAAGTCATATTAAAAGATAAAGTTTTAATGTTATTAAAACAGCTTGAAAAAGATATTTTTCAACCACCATTTGAGAAACTGGTAGGTGACTTAAAAGGCAAATATTCAAGACACCTTAATATTCAACATAGATTAGTTTATCGTCTTGATAAGACAGCTAAAATTTTTAAACCCACCTTCCGCACTTCTTAACATTCAATTGATAATTTTTACTAATACATTGCTTACAACCCTTTGCCAGTAAAGATTGTAGCTACAATGATCGATTTTCATCAAGGTGAAGAATTGTAATTTGTTTTCTCAGAAAAAATCAATTATTGAAAATGTTCTCAATAGTAGTTTCTACAATGAAGCTTTTTCGTCAAAACATCTTGGGGAATGTAAAAATATATAAAGCTATATGAAGATGTGCGGAATGTCGGTTTAAAATATTAAAGGCTTATGAATATTATTAATTGATGATCAATCACTTTCTGTAATCTTTCTATCAGTTTTGAGAAACGCTATATATTCTCGTGAACTAATTAATTCAGGTTCTATTTCACATCTTCTGATAAAATCTTGTATTTTACTAACTGAATCCTCTAATTCTATAATCTGTTGAGGTAAATCTGAAGAATTAGAACCCCCGAATCTTAATTGATTTTCACAGGCAAGTATTTTAATTTGTTTTTGTGTCTTAATAGCTCGTAGAGTTTTTAACTTTCGTTTTAATTCAATTAATTCTGGGCTTAAAATTCTATAGTTTCTAGTATCAATTAATTGATCGTAATCTGCAAAAAGTGATATATATTCAACCCCGCCTCCTTGTTGTTTTAACTTATCTTGAAAATCCGTAAAATCTTTGATAAGTTGTTCAATAGTAAAAACTGTATTGCCCACTGAAACTCCTCTCCTGAAACAGAAAATTGTTGTTTTAGTATTTTTAAAGTATTCCTTAGTTTCGCCTTCCCAATTAAATCCAACTCCTCCTCCTATACCCGCAAATATTGATTGCAAAAAACTTATTATTGCAAAGGCGTTTAGTTCTTGTTTACTTTTCTCAGCGTATTCAATCTCTATGAGTGCTGTGTATTCAGAGCCTGTTCTAAAACCAACAATAAATTCATCGCCGTATATTCTTCTAAATTCATGAAGATTGTGTCTTTTATCATGTAAAAATTCGATTGCTTCTTGAGAAAGTTTAGGCTTCTTAATACGATAACTTCCTCCTGTAAATTGATAATCTAAAAAAAGATAAATACTATTTTGATTGATATTTGATTTCTTAAAGTATTGTGCTTTTGCTTCTCCTTGTAATAAACAAGGGCAATGTCCCACTAAAATAGGTGTTATTCCAGATACTGAAATAGAAGTATTCAACATATTACCTAATGCCTGTTCATCTTCTATTTGTTGAAAAACAAATGTATCTTTTGGCAAAAAATTTTTATCTATTAATTCATCTCTATTTATATTGTCTAAGTCTATAGCACTGTTGGGAAGTAATATCTCCTTAAAAGAGTCAAATCCACTACCTAAACGTTCTCCTTGATTTCGATACTCTCTTTCTATAGTCATAAAATTCTAATTTGATTTTCTGTAAAAGTTTTTTTAGTTAAACCTTAAAAGTATGAAAAATTAACCCGTGAAAATTTGTCTAATAGCAAATATTAGTTTTTTAAATTGTTTTCCAATCCATCCCATAAACCTTCCAAAACCCTCTCCTTTGTCTTCAGGAAGTCTAATTATGTGGTGATAATCGTCTGCGTCCAACATACTGTTTTTTTCGGGTCCTAATTGTTTAGAATATTCACTGTGATACCATTCGTCTAATTTTTTATATTCTTTAATAGTTAATTTTTTATCTTCTGGTGAATTTTCTTCTGGTATAGTTGTCAACCATTTCAAATTACGCATAGTAACAATTATCTTTCTGTAACCTACTTTATAGGATTGATTGTATTGAGCTAGAGTCATTAGTTTAGTATAGTTAAGCAAATTAAATTCAGTATTTTCCTCCCAAGTAAATTCAATAGATTCCCATATATTATGTAAAAATTCATGTCGCTCTCCTTTGATTCTAATAGTGTAAGGAGTATAATAAAACACTTGTAAAGCCCTAACTCGAAGAAGGATAAATCCTTTAAAAATTCCATTTATAAGACTACCAATAGAAGCAATAAAAATATATAAAGTATGTCCTATTTCTTTAACCAAATTAGGTAAGAAATTTTTCAGTAATTCCTTGATCAGGCGGGATAGATTTTTTAATTTCGCTTTTATATTTCCATCTGTGGCTTTTTTATCCAGTGAAACGCCAAATATTAAAGAAATAATGTCAATAAAACTTGCGATACATAGTGCAACAATAGCTTTAATGTCTCTTTCAAAAACCTTTTGGACAGGAATTAAAAAATAGCCAAATTCAGAATATCCTTTATTTTGTTTTAACTTTTCTAATATTTCCTTATTTAAGGATTCGTCATTTGTTGAAGAATTTTTATCAACCTTTTTTGTTGTTACGCTTTCATAAACTTCTTTTCTGATGTCCTCAGTTAGAGATGACAAAAGAGTATTAACATTATCGAGATTACCTGTATTTTGATCAACTAACGCTTTAATCTCCTCAATAGCCGTGAGTTGAGGGTTTTGAGCTAATAAATCGTCAAGTTCTTTTTTTGATTCTAAATAGAATTTATCTGTACCTACTTCCTCAAGTTGTTTATTCATATATACCTCTATCTTTTTTTTTCTCTCCAATTTCTGAAGACTATCTTGATAAGTTTGCGATTGTCGAACAGAATTTTTCACATGATTATAAAATTTTACTTGTTCCGAGTTCTCCTGAAGATTTACATCAGGGAAAGATTTATAAATGATAAAAAAGCTAGTGTAAATACTAGCAACCGTTAGAAGAATAAGTAAATTTCTCCTGTAAAAAGACGATTGAATTTCTTGTCTTCCAAAAAAAAACAGGAATAAAAGTAAACCTTGTATAATTGTTCCTAGCAGCAAAGATGCGCGAATCGTTATCGGCCACTCTACTAAATTTAATTCTGGTAATATTATCCCTGCTCCTGCCACACTTGTTGACCAACTGAGGGCTTGAAGTGCTAAGATAATAATTATAGTTATTCTTTTTCCTAGCATTTCGGGATCATCTCACCTTTGCAATAAACAATTGTACTTAAATGCGAAATGCTTAGATAGCAAGCCTTTTCGGGAGTTCATAGATTTTTAACGGTTCTCTAAATTGTGTGATTCAAACCAGAATCGTTACTACAAAAGCCTTCTTCCCATTCTGAGCATTTATACTCATTACATAATTGGGATGCTCCCAGCATTTCTCTCGTTCTTCTTAATGCTTTTCTCCTTCAAGTGAAGACATTTATTTAACCCCCCGAATACTTAATACCTACTTGGCTCAAAATTTGAGCTACTTTAGTAGCGTTATAACTAGCGACTTCTATTACATCACCTGAAACTGAAGCATTTGAACCTAACTCACTTACCACTTTTGCCTTAGCCTCCGATTTTTGCGAGTCTAAAGCGTATTTATCGAGAACAAATTTAGGCATATCAACTCTTCCAATCAATCATCTAAATCAAAAAATCCTGACTTTGTACTTGTTTTAGTCAACTTTTCACCATATTAACAGAGATTTTTTTCAACCACCACCAGATTTCACCTGATGTTTTGTAAAGAAATGTTAAGACAAGGCCAGAAATGACTTGATCTTGTTTTACAATGACTGAACTATAATATAGGTAACAATTTATTCACTTTCACACCATGAAGGATAGTTTACACTTGTTGCGTTTTATCGAAGATTTATTGATAGAGGAAGATGGGCAAAGTCTTAGCGATATTCAGCGACACATTATTGAAGAGTTATTAAACGGCAAAACCTATAAAGAAATTGCGGATAGTTATGGTTATGATGAGAAACATATTGGCGATGTGAGTAGAAATAAAATATTTAAGGTTTTATCTAAGCAATTAGGATTAGAAGAAAAAGAGCTTAATAAGTCTAATTTTCGTTGGAATATCGAAAAAGCAGTTAATTCTCAACTTTTTACAATACTAAATAAAAATATTAATTATTGTGTAAAGTCTCCTCAACCTGACACCACTAAACCAATTGAAAATAAAGAAAAATCTCCATCAGAAACATCATATCATGATTTAAGTTTAGCTCCAAAGATAAATCGTAATTTCTGCGATCGCATTTCAGAATTAGAAATCTTAACACAGAGAATATTAATTGAGAAAAAGCCCTTAATTTCTGTATCAGGATTGAGTGGAATTGGAAAAACTACCTTAGTTAGACATTTTGTAGAATTAAATTTAGAAAAATTTGAAGTAATTATTTGGCAAAATCTAAAAATATTCAATTGTTTAGACACAATTATTACTGATATTTTCACTAAAATTAATACGGATTTTATCTTAAATGATCACGATAAATTGACTCTGTTTTTAAAGTTATTGCAACGGAAAAAGTGTTTAATTATTTTTGACAATGTACAGGAATTATTTAGCGAGGGTGAATTAGCAGGGCAATATCAAACTAAACATAAAAAGTATCAGGAATTCTTTTCAATAATTACTAACGAAATTGAACATCAAAGTAGTTTAATTTTAATTAGTCAAGAGCGATGTTCAGAAATGTATTATTCAGATGAAAAATTAGATTTACTTGAATTACAAGGTTTAAATAATCGGGCAATCCTCAATAATTTAGGTTCTGAAGATGAAGAAAGCTGGTTAAAAGTAGTTCAGTTATACGAAAGAAATTTATTTTATTTAAAAGATATTGCTGTTTTAATTCAAGATGTTTATCATGGTTGTGTCGGTGAGTTTTTACAAGAGGAAAATATTGTTATTACAGCAAAAATAAAGGAAAGTTTGACTACAATAACTAAGAGATTATCGCCCATTGAAAAACAAATTATTCAATCCTTAATCAACCTAAAAAAAGATTGTTCAAGAAATGAATTAAAATTAAGTTTAGATTTATCAGCGGATGACTTGATTAAAGGGTTACAATCTTTACAAAAAAGATATTTGTTAACTAAAATTGAAGAATCAGAAATCTTATTTAATTTATCTCCTGTGTTTAAAAAATATATCAAAGATACAGGTATCTAAATAAGTGGCGGTTATCATAATTTTTTACCTCATGAACTTTGCACTGTACGGTGTTAGAGGTATCATGCAGATTCAGTTAGAGTATTATTTGTTATTAGCGGCGGCTTTATTTTGTATCGGAATTTATGGTTTAGTCACCAGTCGCAATGCCGTCCGGGTTTTAATGTCGATCGA
>NZ_SFBO01000086.1:0-58202 GCF_007095705.1 Microcystis sp. Msp_OC_L_20101000_S702 | reverse complement strand
ATCTGCCGATAAAAATTCTTGAGCGGGAATCTGAGCTATCGACCTATCGCCGGAAGAATCAATCTCCAGTTTGATGGTGGTGGTGGGAATTTCCCAGGTATCAATTATTGCCGGCGTAGAAAAAGTGGTAAAGGGAGCTAAACGAGTATTTGGTAAGAAAAATTCTTGAGCGGGAATCTGAGTAATGACCTTCGGTGAGGAAGAACTAATAGTTACAGTTGCAGCCGACCCTTGATCCGTTTCGGCCCGACGGTGATATTGCCCCTGGGTGAGGAACTGACGCAAATCCGAGTCATCCTCCACTGACGGTTGATCAGATAGATTCAGAGACCCGGTTGAAGCGGAATTTGGAGAATGGGGCAGAGACTGATCCAGTGTTTGATTGTCCACTGGCATTAAATCTGACGCTTTTCCCGAGAGATTCTCCTCAGAAAAAGCTTGAGTTATCAATACCGACTCCGTGGAGGGCTGCTCGGAGCGTTTAGAGAGACTCTCTGAAAGGTTCGGGGAGGAGGAACCAATAGTTACAGTCATAGCCGACTCTTGATCCGTTTCAGCCCGACGGTGATATTGCCCCCGGGTCAGGAACTCAAATAAATCTGACTCATCTTTGGCTGACGGTTGATCAGACAGATTCAGAGACCCAGCTGACGCAGAAGAAACGGTTTTTTCTGTTTCAGCGACTTGAATGGTCTCTTGACGAGATTGGGTTTCTCGGTTCGCCGATGCTGCCGCAATCGTAAGAGACACGCCCTTAACATCGAGGATTTGTTCGGACGATCGATCGAGTAAGATTTGCCCCGAATCAGAAGTCAGAGCCTGATTTTGGGCAGAACACAAAGAAGGATAAAACCATTGCAACAGTTTAGCTTCTATGGCTTGCCAGTTAACCAATGGGAGCGGGTCAAATTTGCCAAACAAACGATCGCTTGATTGGTAGCGATGATCAACATACAGTATAATTGAACTAAAGCGTTTGACCTGCCCGTTAACCAATAACGATTCATGAGCATCATAAAACAACAAAATGAAGGGGGTTGAGCTAATAGCTAAACCCGACAAAATCACAAAAACAAAGAGGTGATTCGGAGACTCATTCGATCGCCTTGTCATCGAGATTCAGAAAGATAAATATTTTAGGCACTCCATACCGGATAAGCAACACGGTTCACCACTACTACCAAATAAATCATCACCGAAAAGGTTATCTAGAAGAGGGCGTGTGTTTTATGCCCCTACATAAAACGGATTTGCTCCACATTTGTGGGCGCAGGTTCTTTGCGCCCACAAATGTAATACACTAGAACGTTTCCGCCCGTGATATTGCGAAAGCCATTGGGCTTACTTACTTATCACCGGTCATCCTAGTCTAAAACTGGAGGCGTGAAATTAACAGTTAAAGTTGATGACTGAATTGTAAATGGGTTGGAAGGATTGCTGAATGAATTGTTAAAACTAGAAGTTATCCCCGTCGCTTCTTGACTAGATGGAAAAACTACATTAACTGTAGATACCGTGACAAGCTGACCATTGACTGCTGTTGGTTGTGGAATAGTAATACTTGTGCTGCCAACTCCGGTCGTTTCGTTTGTCACTCCATTATTGTTAATAACAGAAAGAAAACTAGGTTCTGTATTACCTTGGTTTCCCGTGACGGAAAAAGTAAGGGGTTTTAACTCAGGAACAGCAGTAGGAACACCCTTATCATCAAATGTGACATTTACTGTCGGAATTACCGGAGTGGGAGAATTGATTAGGGAAGTAGATGGGATATTATTTGTTGTTGTTACGTTTACCGTCGGAATGATCGGTTGAGATCTGAGGCTGGTAGCAGGAATATTATTTGTTGTTGTTACGTTTACCGTCGGAATGATCGGTTGAGATCTGAGACTGGTGGCAGGAATATTATTTGTTGTTGTTACGTTTACCGTCGGAATTGCTACATTTGGGGTTATTACGGGAATAACAGGAGTAGCAAGACCTGGAATAGAAATTCGGGGAATTGACTGGGCAATTACCCGATGATTAACGAGAAAAATTTGTGAAACAATAACTAAGACAGTTAGTGCTGATTCTTTGGAGTTGAGTCTGCTGAGAGTTTTCATTTTGTTAGCCTCATTTTTAATTGTTGACAAGGGAATCACGCTGTCACTTGTTTGGATTGTAAACAGCAATTAAATTTAACTGACTGTTGAGCTGGTTGGCATCGGTCACAGGAACTAACTCCTGGATATAGGGGCGGTAACTGTAAACCTGATAACCCTTTGCTTGGATGTATTGCATTATAGCACCATTGCTACCGTGGGCTCCAGCAATATTTTCATAGATAATATTGGGCTTAAATTCTGTCAATAAACGTTCTGCTCCCTGTAGAACTTTTATTTCATGTCCCTCGGCATCTATTTTTAACCAGTCAACCCTCGTCAGGTTTTCTGTTTCAATTAAACTATCAAGGGTTAAACATTGAATAGTTACAGTATTAGCCGAATCGGAACTAGGGGAATTATCGCTGATAACTTCATTTAACTCACTGGCATTATGGAGGGATAGTTTCGCCGAACCACAATGATCACTGGCCGCCGCTTCGTAAATTTTAACCCAAGGGAGTTGATTGATACGGCTTGTTTCTTGTAAGCAGTTTACACAAGCTTTAAATGGTTCGATAGCGATGACTTTCCCTGTTTCTCCCACCCTTTGAGCAGCACTAAAGGTATAAACTCCCACATTTGCCCCCACATCAATAACGGTCATATCAGGACGGATTTGGGTACGCCACAATTCCATTTCCGCTTCAAACCAATCTTTTTGGGCGAGTAAAACAGCAGTGGTAATACTTTTTAAGTTAGCTTCCACTGTCAGAATGAGATTATCATAGGGAACATAAGTAAAAGGATTTTCCGGTCTGGCTTGGGTCCAAATCCACTCTCCCACATCGGGAGAGTTGGGGTTAAAATGAGTGACCCCTTGCTGAAGCCAATATTCTGCCGCTTTTGCTTCCGGTAAGTTACGATAAGCCAAATAAAGAGCTTGTATTGAGGGTGCGTAATTGGGATTAATCTGATGGGCTTTGAGCAGGTAAAAAATACCATCCCATTTTTGCCCACAAAAACGAGCAATTCCTAGTTGTAACTGTACGATGGGAGATGTTGCAAGGGATTGAGAGATTAATTGTAGGGTATCTTGCCCAGAAGCGTTGTAAAAGTAGGGTTGAGATAGATTAAGAACTTCGGCACATAAAAATAATATTTGCTCGTAGCAGTTTTCGGCTGCTAGAATTTTCTCTAAATATTCAGTTTTGTTTAATAAAGTACGGGCGGTGGAAGGTAAATAGACAAGTCCTTTGTTTGAAGCGGTTTTCCTAAAAGCCGGATCAAGAATACCGACAAAAACAGAATAAGCTAAAACATAGGCTTTGCTGTAATCGCCTATTAGACTATAAATCAGCGCTAAATGGACGGCGGCTAAGGGATGGGCTTTTCCCTGCTCCAAAACCGCTATCGCATTGTTTAATAGTTGTTTGCGAAAGGCAATATCTTGTGTCTCTTCTGCCTCAATAAGCATAATAACTGCTACATTGTTCCATTCTCTGAGCGTAGTGGGTTGATTCCAGTTAGTATTATCAGCAAAAGCTAAAAGTTGATCACAATCTTCTGAGGTCATTTGAGGGCAATTTTTCTGCACATATTGACTGTAATAATTGAGGGGACTTTGCGTCTCTGTTTGAGAGCGCATTGCACTTATTTGTTGATCACCAGACTCTAATGGTTGTATTTTTTCCTGTTCTAGTTTTTTCCACATCTGTTGATAAGCATTTTCTAAGGCTAGAGTTAAACCTTCTATATCTCCTAGTTGAGATTTTTGAAAACGCTCTCTTAAGCTAGTTCTTAATGAGGCGATCGCCTCTAGATCCTGGGCAAAAGTAATGGCTTTGTTAACGTATTCTTCGGGACTATGAGCGATCCAATCCCCTAAGCCGATCGCCTGTAGGAGACTATTTCCCATCCGTTGAATTTTACGATCGCCAGCAAGGGTTAAAACCGGAACCCCCATCCACAAAGCATCGCAAGTGGTAGTACAACCATTGTAAGGAAAAGTATCAAGGTGAATATCGATACGATGATACAAGGCGAAATAATCCTCAGCCAATGTCGGTGAGTCAATTAATTCAACTTGTTCGAGATTAAAGCCCTGTTCTTGCAGGAATAATTCAACACTTTGTTTTTCTTCGGGATCGTCTAAATTATGATAGTGGCTTTTGAGGATGAGACGGGACTGAGGTAATGCCTGAAGGATTTTTGCCCAGAGGGATAAAAGGAAAGGATTAAGTTTAGAAAAATTGTTCAAACAACCAAAAGTAATATATTCTGAACTTAAAGCGGGCAGGGGATTGACTTCTAGGGCTTCCGGGGAAGGTTGATAAGCCACATAGCATCTGGGGAGTCGCCAAATCGTCTCGCTGGTTTTTTCTTCCGTATCTACGGGGTGTAAATGATGATCGGTGATCCAATAATCGATGGTAGGGATACCTGTCGTGGCAAAATAGCCCAAGTAGGAAGCTTGAATAGGGGCAGGTTTGCTAAAAAAGATCGGCAAGCGATTATCGTCTGTATGACCCGCTAAATCAATTAGGATGTCAATCTGATCCTGTTTAATTTGCTCGATTACTTCAGCATCGGTAAGTCCGAGGGTTGATCGCCAATGATCGCAAGAAGACTGAATTTCTTCCGTTATTTCATCAACTTTTTGGATTTCCCCATAACAATAAATCTCAAATTTTTGACGATCATGATGTTTAATAATTGGGGCAATAAACTTGCCCACGGGATGACGTTTAAAGTCAGGGGACACATAACCAATTTTGAGTTTGTGTTGGGCAGCAGACCCTTGGTTAGGGATATTTGATTGGGGGATAGTCAATTCTGTAATATTATTACTTGTATTTCCCCTGAGGATCGATAGGCCAATATTAATTACTTCTGTGAAATTATATTGAGGATTAGAACCATAATTGACGGTGAGATATTCCAGTAATTCTAAAGCATAATCAGGAAAGTACAATATGTCCGCGATACAAGCCTGTTTTAATAGTTTTTCCGGGGATACAGAGCTAGGTTGACTAAGTAAATCTTGAAAGTAAAAGGCATCAGACCACAACAGTTGTCCCGAAAGATACTGAGGAATACCCGCTTTAATCTCAACAGGAAAAGATTTTTTGGAAATACAATGTAATCCTTTAAAACCTTGAAGAAAAAAACCTTGCTGCCGTAAATGATTATCTACGTCAGCAAAAAGCGGTTGATTTTTATAGATAGGGGCAAATTCAACTTCGGTTTGAATAGCCAAGGTGCTGTTTTTGATGATCTGCTGCGCCCCTTGAAAAATATTTAATTCTGCCCCTTGTACATCTACCTGCAAAAAATCAATGCTGTCAACCAATTCACTGGCACAAAAACTATCCAGAGTGGTTGTTTCTATTTCTGATATATAGTCTAGGGTAAGAAATTCGGGGAGAAAATTGGGAAAACGAGATACATAGCTGTGATTTGGTTCATAAAGAGAACTACACATTTTCTCTTTAGTAACGTATAGTTGGGATTTGCCTTGAGTGTTACTAAGGGCGATGGGAATATGTTTTTCTTGATGCCTGATATTTCTTTCCTTTAAATTCTGATTCATGCGCTTACATTCATCAGCATCGGCCTCAAATCCATAGATAGTTAAGTTAGGGGCAAAAATTCCCCACGATTGACTACTATAATCATCGGCCCCAGAAATTTTTCGAGAACCTATCTGGGCGATGGTAATATGAATGTTATCTAAAAAATGTTGAGCTTTTAGCGTTTGTAAGAAGATAGTCATGGTAGTAAATTTAATGATTATAGAAACAACTGTAACTATTGACAATATTTAAGTTTGGATTTTGTTCCGATACCAACGAGAAGAAGCATCGTAAATTTCCTCGGAACTAACTTCTTTAATACCACTCAGCGCAAAAAGAAGTGCTGTATGAGCCAATTTATTTGCGGGATCACAGCGGAGGCACTGACGAAAACAATCAACCGCTTTCTTCTCATCAGGTTGACAGCTATAAACCACTCCCAGATTGTAATAGGCCATCGCATAGTCGGGATCTAACTCGATCGCTTTTTCAAAACAACTTTTTGCCTTGGTTAACAATTTTTGCTGCTTATAACTGATTCCTAAGTGTAAATAGGCGATCGCATCTTGGGGTTTGGCTTGAATAATTTTTTGGAAGCAACTGACTGCTTTATCAAACTTTTCCTGTTCGTAGAGAACGACTCCCAAGTTATAGCGCAATTCTAAGTTATGGGGTTGCAGCAGTAAGGCACAACGGTAGTATTTTTCCGCTTTGGCATAGTTTTCTTGGCGATCATACAGTTGCGCCAGGGATTTATAAACCTCCATATTAGTGGAATCTAACTGTACACTATGGGAATAACAAGCGATCGCCTTTTCCGTCTCTTCTAACTGTTCATAGACCAAGCCGAGATTATAAAAAGCGCTAGGATAATCAGGTTGAGATTCAATCGCTTGTTGATAATAACTAATCGCCTGCTGTAATTGTCCTTGTTGTGCCGCTAAAAAGCCCAGATTATGATAGGACTTGGCATAGGTGGGATCTACTTTTATCGCTTGCAGATAGAAGTTTTTGGCTGACTCCAATTCTCCCGTAAGGGTTTTTTCCCTTCCAAGTTGGTGATAATATGCCGCACTGTTCTCCTCTGGGACCACGGGAAGGGGAGGAGAATTAACCTTATTTTGTTCCTCTAAATAAATTTGCCACATTTGTCGATAAGCCTCCTCCATCGCCGCTGCCATTCCCTCGGCATCTAACAATTCCGATTGAGCTAGGCGATCGCGCATCGTAGCTCGTAAATTGGCTAAATAGACAGTATCTTGAGCAAATTGTACCGCCTTCTGCACATAATCTTCGGGAGTATCCGCAATCCACTCGTCTAAACCCACTGCTTTTAAGAGGGTGACACTCAAACGCTCCATATTACGTCCCCCGGCTAAAGTCAGGGTGGGAACTCCCATCCACAGGGCCTCGCAGGTGGTAGTACACCCCCCATAGGGAAACGGATCAAGATGAATGTCCACATTATTGTAGGACGAAAAATGTGCTTGATTGCCTAATAATCCCCCTTGAATAAACAGTCGATCAGCACTGATTCCCCGTTGGGTAAAGTCATTGATGATGTTCTCTTGAACCCTAGGATCAACCCCCGCCTGATGAATTGCTTTTAGGAAAAGACGGGAGTTAGGAACGGCTTTCAGTATTTGGCACCAAACATCAAGGGTTTCAGGGGTTAATTTTCTAGTGTTGTTCAAAGAACCGAAGGTAATTAAACCCGTTTTTTGACAAGGTAGGGGCGAAACCTCTGGGGTGTCGAGATAGTTGTTATAGGTTAGATAACAACGGGGTAAACGCCAAATTGTCTCACTGGTTAATTCGGGAGTGTCTAAAGGATGTAAGGCCTCATCGGTAATCCAATAATCAATGGTGGGTAAACCCGTGGTGGCAAAATAACCTAAATAGGTCGCCTGAATGGGAGCGGGTTTTATTCCCAACACTTTAAGGCGGTTCCCCGCAGTGTGACCGGCTAAATCTACCAAAATATCGATTTGATCTGCCTGGATTAACTCCGCTACTTCTAAATCCGATAAACCCACGGTAGAGCGCCAGTGATCGCAGGTGGCTTGGATTTTTTCAGTAATCTGATCTCCTTTTTCCACTTCGGCGTAGGCAAATATTTCAAATTGATCGTGATGATGATTTTCTAGTAAAGGTTTAATAAAAAAACTACAGGAGTGACGACGAAAATCAGGAGAAATATAGCCGATACGCAAGCGGCGATCGGGGTCTGGTTGTCTCCGGTGGTATTTGAGAGTAGGAAGGCTCTGCTTAACAACGTGGTAGATATACCAGAGATAGGAACTATCGAGAATCTCCTGGGGAGAAACAATGGTCAATGCGCCAAAACACCACAACAAAAATGAGTGGTTAATAGAATTATGCGGCTCTAGTTGCATGATTTTATGACTATAATCAACCGCATTGGCTATCTTACCGAGTTTTTCAGCACAAGTAGCTAAACATTGGAGGGCTGAAACATTGTCACTGTCTATGGTTAAGATTTTTTGATAATAGGCGATCGCCTCGTGAATATAACCACTTTTTTCTAAAACCATGCCGCAATTTTGTAGCGCGGGAATGTAATTAGGGTCAAGGGCTAATACTTGACGATAATAGCCGATCGCCTCGGGTAGTTTGTCCTGTTGTTGAAAGATGAGAGCCAGATTAAATAAGGGTTCAATGGCCGAAGGTTCAAACTCCAACGCCATCTCGTAACAGTTTTGCGCCTGAAGGAATTTTCCCCGTCGCTCCCATTGGTTACCCGTATTAATTAAATAGGCAACAAAATCCAGCAATAACTCCCATTCCTTCGCTGTTAAAAGACTTTTGGCTTTTGCCGATTCCCCTTGATCCTGCCAAAATTTAGCTAGTTGAAATTTGATACTAGGATGATTGGGGTCAAGATTTAAAACTTGAGTCAAGCATTCGCCTATTTCCAGGGTGATTGCTTGCTTTTTCTCGTCTTCGAGGTTTTCTCTCTGGCTAATTAATTGCTGTTTGAGATTTAAGCCTAAACGATAGTAGGCTTTAGCGTATTGAGGATTCAACCTAAGCGCTTGACGATAATAGTCGATCGCCGATTGCCATTGTTGTTGTTTTTCATTGACAACCCCCAAATTGTAATAGGATTGAGAACGCTCAGGCTCTAACTCGATCGCCTTGAGATACCAAGACTGAGCCAAAGCAAAATGACCCTGCTGGGTGAATTGATTGCCCAGATAGTGGGCGATTTCCGCACCTTGATTCCCTAAACCGCAATCGGCAAAGGAATCGATCAAAGAATTTTTTATTGCTTGATAAACTAGCTCCCGCTGCTCGGGTAGTATTTTCCAAACGTCTTTTTGTAGGGTTGCTAATAAATCCAGCCAAGTTGGCCAATTTATTTCTTTAACCAAATTTAAAAATATTTCCCTAAAGGTTTCGCCGGTTTCATCTCCGCCGAATAGCAGCAAGGGTTTAAAGAGACAGTGGATTAATAACTGCTCTTCTTTGGTAAAACATTCCTGCCAAGGCGCAGACTCGGTTGGAAAATCTAATAAATTCTCGATCGGATAATCTTGGCTATTAAACCTTAACCCAACGGACTGGGCTAGAGCCTCTATCTGCCCTAGGGGTGTTTGCCTGATGTCCTTTTCTTTTAACCAAATAACTCGATGGGCTAAGGGCAGCCAAATATGGGGCTGACATTGCAACTGTTTGGCCACGGCTTGGGTAACGGTCTCTTGACTACCCGTGATGGCGTTGCCCAAGGACTGACGCGGATCCGCGTGGCTATAGACCACTAACGCCCCCTCCCGTTGAATCTCCTGAAGGGCATCTTGCCCCAACACCTCAAACTGCAATAAAAGGGGGATAGCTTCTCCCTGCCGTAACCTTAAATAACGGTCAAGAGACACCGCATCTGGAAATACCCCCGCCTGAAAATCGAGGCCCGATTGAGTGTACAGTTCACCCAATACTCGGTAACTCCAAGCGGTTTGATAGTAGGGAATACGATTACAGAATATGATCATTACAACGACTGCATCCGCAGAGCTAGAAAGATTCAGGTTATTGGCAACCACTCAGAAGACGTTTGGGGAGTGACATCAGTAAAAAATTCTCCCCCTACCCTTCGGCTTTGCCCAGGGTAACAATTCCCTCACTGAAGCGCCGACTTTAAAAAGGGGACTTGTTGCTAATCTAAGACGGAAGTAACAGCAGTCCAAGCCCGGACGATACCAGACACATCCCCAAACTGACTGGCAGCAGCAGCCTGCGAAATAGCACCGGCAGTGGCACGCTCAACTGTTAGTTGCGTACCTGAGTTTACCTCCACCGTAGCGGTCAATACTGCGCCTGTAATAGCAACGAAGTTTTTGTCCTTAGCTAGGGTAAGGGTATCATAACTTATTTGTACTGAAATAGGAGAACTGAAAACATAGTCACTGGAGGGCAATACTCGCTCAACGGCAAAGCTATTGGTGGCTGCAGTGTTGCCATCGGTGAGAATGCTAGTGGTGGCACCGGACACTCGGGATTGGGATGCTGTACCGATAAATTGGGCTTGGGCACTGTCGCCAACGGATAATACACCCGCGGCGGCGAGACCACCGGCTAGAATAGCTCCTCTGGCGATTCCTTGGTAATTAGAGGCCTTCATTGTTTGTCTCCTTTGTTAAGGGGCCAATGATTTTGAGGTCATGAGGCAGACTATTGCTCAGTTCGTCGTCTCGATAAGCTGTTGACTATCTAAATTACTCGTTAAGATTGCGGGGGAGCGGGCTTCGTCCGTGAGCTTAACCGAAAGGGAGCGGGGAGAGGCAGTTTGAGCATTTGTACCAAAATTTCCGATAGCGCAGTTTAAATTCAGTACAGCTTACCCGCGTTTTCTTGGTATGGATCGTTACAGACTCGACCGTCATCAGCTATAGATAACTGCGGTTGGCCACTGTCAAGGTTTACCACCCAGAACTCTTGGCTCTGTCAATCACCTATTGGACGTAAGTACCTAAGCAAAATTAATTACACATTTCGATAAAGCTTTTGCCTCTTGCCTATTGCCTCTTGCCTGTCTTCACTAGGAGATTTATTTTGCATGACTACTTATCCCTTGCGATTGATCGATTAAAAAGAGGCCACCCAGGGCAATCCTGGGGGGCAACTGCACCACTTTTCTACCAGCGAAAAAAAACAGCAAGAGTTAATTCGGGTAGTATGTGGCTACAAAGTGGTATTTTTCACCCGGGTTGAGACGGGTTACCCACTTCAACTAATCTAAGACGGAAGTACCAGCAGTCCAAGCCCGCACGATACCGGACACATCCCCATACAGACTGCCAGCAGTAGCGGCTGTAATAGCGGCGGCAGTGGCACGTTCAACCGATGGGGTGGTAGATGCGTTTGCCACTGCACTAGCACTAAGCACTGCCGTTCCAATAACAGCGCCGACCACGGTCGCCGTACCAATCGCCTGCGAAACGTAACTTGCCTGTACGGTAATAGGACCGCTAAAAACATAATCACTGGAGGGCAATACTTGCTCAACAGCAAAGCTATTGGTGGCCGCAGTGTTGCCATCGGTGATAATGCTAGTGAGAGCAGCGGACACTCGGGATTGGGATGTCGCACCGATAAATTGGGCTTGGGCGCTTTCGCCAACGGACAATACACCAGCTGCGGCGAGACCACCAGCTAGAATAGCGGCTTTGGCGATTTCTTGGTAGTTAGAAGCTTTCATCGTTTGTTTCCTTCCTTAGAGGGGTTATATGGTTCTGAGGTCATGAGGCGGCTTATGAACTGTTTGGTCGTCTCAATGCCCTCGTTTTTTTTGGTATGGATTGTTACAGAATCCAACCTCTTTTAGCATACTACGCTAGGAGGCTCTACTGTCAAGATCGACTACACAAAACTTTAGTTTTGTCAGTGATCCATTGGACGTATCTTTTGTGATCGATGAATTAGAGGCAACTTGGGGCAATTCCGTGCCTAGTTATCCATTTTTCTAATTTTCTAGTAAGGAAAAAAACAGCAAGAGTTAATTCGGGTAATCGATCGAAGTCTTGTTATTCTTATAACTGGTAGGTTTCGAGATTTTTCTAGGCTCGCAGCTTAACCCGATCGACCGATAACTGATAGAGGGGTGCAGAATGGGAGAATGGTTAGATTTTATCGATGAAGTGGTCACTGTTAATGGCAAAGGTGAGAAAATTAAACGGGAAAAAGTCACTAATCGAGGTTATAAATATTTTTTAAGCAAAAAAACCTTTTTAGAAATGATTTCTATCCCTAGCGGTCAATACCTCATCGGTGCGCCCAAAAGCGAGTTAGGCTGGAAATCGAGTCAAAGTCCCCAATCTCTGGTTAATATTCAGGCTTTTTGTCTGAGTCGCTACCCAATCACCCAACGACAATGGCGCGAGGTGGCAAAATTAGAAGCAGTAAATATTGAACTTAATCCCTATCCGGCCCATTTTGAAGGTTATGATCGCCCCGTAGAACAAATTAACTGGTGGGAAGCGGTGGAATTTTGCGATCGCCTATCCCGTCTCACGGGACTGAATTATCGTTTACCCGCAGAAAAAGAATGGGAATACGCTTGTCGGGGAGGTACATCCACCCCCTTCCACTTCGGCCCGACAATTTCCACGGATTTAGCCAACTATTCCGGGGTGGACTGGGATTATGGCGGCAAAGTGTGCAGTTCTGGTCGTTATGGGGAAGGTTCCCTAGGCTGCGATCGCAGGGAAACCACACCAGTGGGAATGTTTGCCGTCGCTAACCCTTTCGGACTCTACGATTTGCACGGAAATGTCAGGGAATGGTGTGCAGATTACTGGCGCGATAACTACGAAGCAGCCACAATAGAAGATAGGGACAGACGAGTTTTACGCGGCGGTTCCTGGAATGACGGCCCTAACAAATGTCGCTCGGCCTACCGAGTCAAATTTATGGCTACTGCTGGACTCTATGATATTGGTTTTCGTGTGGTTAGCGATAATTCTCCTTAAATCTGAAAACCGATCACTGATTACTGGTGACAGGGAGGTGAAAAAATTGAAAATAGAACTACCCCAGCAAATAATCAGCGAATTTTGTCAGAAATGGCAGATATCTGAAATGTGTTTATTCGGATCGGTTTTGCGGGAAGATTTTCGTCCAGATAGCGATATTGATATACTGGTCAGTTTTCAAGATAGTGTTTCTTGGGGACTTCTGGAGTTTTCGAGGATGAAACGGGAATTAGAGAATTTATTGGGACGGAAAGTTGATTTGCTAACGAAAAAATCGATCGAGCAGAGTCATAATTGGATTCGTCAACGAGAGATTTTAGGGACAGCGCAAGTGATTTATGTGGCGGGATAAGGCTTTTTTACTAGATATTGTCCGAGCAGGTCAATTAGCTCAACAATTTGCCGAGCAACTGGATCGGGAACTACTAGAATCGGATTTACGCACCCAATCCGCAATTCTCTATCAAATTACTATTATGGGAGAAGCTACCAAGCGCCTATCCCCTGGATTTCGTAAACAACATCCAGAAATTCCTTGGGACGACATCGCCGGTATGCGAGATATTATCGCCCATCAATATGATCGGATCGATCTTGATATCGTCTGGCAGGTTATTCGACGCAATATTCCTGAACTATTGAACTTGTTAATACCTTTATTGCCCACACAAGATACTTGATTAGTGATATCTTTGATAAGGTTCGGTAAAATGAAAGAGAAATACTAACTTTAAATCAGACTTCTGGTCAAATTTTAAAAATGTACCGCTCCTCGATCGAGAGTTAGAATTGATTTTAGAGACAATAAAGGTGATTTAACCAAATGATTGCTAACTTTGACCATAACTATCTTTCCCCAGAAGATTATTTAGCAACGGAGAGAATAGCCAAGGATAAACACGAATACATTCGCGGTCAAACCTACGCCATGGCTGGTGCAAGTAAAGCCCATGGTATGATTATTATCAACTTAGCCACACTTTTAAAAAACCGGCTGCGGGGTAGTGGTTGTCTTGTCTATGCCACAGCTATGAAAGTTCGTCTAGAAATAGCTAATAGTTATTTTTATCCCGATCTTGTAGTTACTTGCGACTCGCGAGATAATCAGTCTTTCTCGGAAGATTTTATCCGTTATCCGCGCTTGATTGTAGAAGTATTATCCCCCACTACTGCTGCCTTTGACTGGGGCGATAAATTTGCCGACTATCGTTCGATCGAAACTTTAGAAGAATACGTTCTTATCAGTCAAGAACGCATCAGTGTGGATTGTTTTCGTCGCAATGACGAAGGATTCTGGGTTCTTTATCCCTACAGCAAAGGAGCAGATATTTATCTAGCTAGTATCGATTTTCACTGTGCGATCAAATCTTTATATGAAGATATAACAGAAATCTGTTAAAAAATCAGATCAGTTTTTTTCTATGTACTATTTACTTTTTACTTGATTAATGCTTGCTATTCTCTCCGCTATTATTCCAGTGGGTTTTATCATCCTCATCGGTGTGATAGCAGGAAAAGTTCTCACTGTGGAAGTGCATTCCCTTTCCCAAATCACGGTGTATATTCTTGCTCCCGCTTTGGTGATTGATGGACTCTATCGCACCACTTTATCCGGCAGCAATATCGGTTTAATTCTCCTAGGCTTTGCTCTTATCTCACTGGTAATGGCGATTGTCGTCGAAATTATGGCCTATTGTCTCAGTCTCGATGCCGATACCCGCAAAAGCCTCATGGCTGCCGCTGTGATGCCCAATAACGGTAATATGGGTTTACCGGTGGCTAGTTTTGCCCTGGGTGCGGCCGGACTGGAAAGAGCGATAATCTATATGATTGGTTCTAGTATTCTGTTATTTGGTATTAGTCCCGCTTATTTGCGAGGAAAAAGCTTTCTTTCAGGATTTCGCTTAGTTTTTCAATTGCCCTTAATCTGGTCAATTTTTATCGGCATTAGCTTTCAAACTTTCTCTTTTCATCTTCCCCTGCAATTAGATAAAAGTATTAGCTATCTAGGAGAAGCGGCAATTCCTTTGGCTTTAATTATCCTAGGTATCCAATTATCTCAGCAAAAATTAGCGATCGGTAAATTAGAATTATTAGGGGCCTGTTTGCGTCTTTTAGTCGCTCCTCTTTTGGCATTTGCGATCGGCAATAGTTTAGGATTAACTGGTATGGATCTAAAAATTCTTATCCTACAGAGTGCCATGCCCACCGCCGTTAATACCGTCATTTTAGTCACAGAATTCGGTGGTTCAGCAGCTTTAATGGCCCGCACAGTTGTGGTCACTACCCTTGCTAGTTTTCTGACTATTCCTTTCTTTCTTTGGTTATTAAAAGTCTATTTATAAGTAGGGTTTGCAGTAAAAAGTTTGTTGGTGGAGTTAGGAGTCAGTTATCAGTTATCAGTTATCAGTTCACTGAGAAAACTCCCCACTTCCCCACTTCCCACACCCTACACCCCACACCCCACTTCTCACTTCATAATTCATAATTTAACCTTTGACTCACTCCAGCAATAGCAGCCAAGAGAAGCCAAACAATAGTATTAATCTTGACATCGGAGAGGGTGACATCGACGAGATTAAATAAAACGCAAGCACCAAAGGCCACCAGATAGGTAAAGATAATTAACTCCCCCCCGGCTTTTTGTTGCCGTAGAAAGATAAATAAACGCACCCCTTGGGCATAAATCCAACCCACCCAAACAGACAACAAAATTAAGCCGATAATTCCCGTTTCTGCCATTAACATCAAATATAAATTATGGGGATGACCTAACCATAATCCCTGACTTTTTTCGTAGAGAGGTGTAAAACTGCGTAATCCCCAACCGAATAGGGGTCTTTCTTGGGTCATTTCTAGAGTAAAACGCCATTGAGTTGATCTGAGAGTAGCTAGAGGGCGATTGGGGAACATTTCATCGGATAATCGCGCCCAAATCGCCCTAGGAACCAAAAAACGCAGACTATCCCTGAAAGGATTTGGTCCCCAAGAAGCAAGGGAAATCATCCCTCCCAAGAGGACAAAACCAGCGACTAAGGCATTCCAACCCAGATAAAGGGCAAAAATTAGGCAACCTAAAAAGGCTAAGGCCCAAGCATTGCGAGAATTGCTTAAAAATAGCCCTACACTGTCGATAAATATGGTTAAAGTTAAAAACCCGACTTTGAGATTTAAAAGGTTATTTCTTTGTCTGTGCCACTGCCGCCAAGTTAGAATTAATAAACCGATCGCTAAAATCAGAGTTATCAGTAAATAAGCCCCCAGAAGATTAGCATACATAAAAACCGAAGACATTCGCCCTAAAGGTTCGCCCCCCGCTCCGTAGGGCCAGGTAAAAATCCCTTTTAATGCTTCCGGTTTTTGCCAACCGAGAAAAATTTGTCCCCATCCCATCACCACTACCCAAACCGACGGAATAACCATCGCCCAAGCTAGTTGACGCAATTGGGAGGGTTTTTTAATTAATTGCCGAATATTGCTAAAAAAGAAGAAAAAAGGCAGAAAATTTCCTAAACCAATCCAAGCATCCCCCGGAGTTGGGGAAAGACTGGCACTAATCATTAACCAAAGAGTGACGATACCGAGACCTTGATTGAGACGTGACCGGATAATTGCCCGAAAATTGCCGGTAAAAACCCTTATTAAGACGATAATAATGCCGATACCCGCCAACTCCGGCAGGACCATGGCAATAAAAACTGAAAAAAGTATTAAATTCCACTCCCACCCTTGACAAAAAATCTTTTTCATGTTATGCAGGTTGCCAACAATCGTCACGAGTCAGACGAATTTGGGCAAGGGCAAAAATAGTCGGGATAATCCGGCCGTAATCGGTGGCGATCGCCTTCCAACCGAGATCAGCAATAAACCAACCCCATAGAGCCGGTCCTACCAAACTTAACACGGTTCTGACGGCTCCGTAGCGGGCTGCCGCTCTAGTCATGCCCTGTTTAGCCGTTTGTAGGGCGATTTGATTAACAATTGCCCCACCCTGGACTAGGGCAGTTTTTGCCCCTTGATAGCGGGCAAAATGGAGAGCGAACTGCCCGGCGATATGTTTGAGCAGAATCGGTTTCAGGATAGAATTAATGGCGATGACGCTGCCGCCTTTGAGGACTATATCGAGGGGATTGTGTTGTAGGTGAACCGGTAAGGGTTGGGGAGTGTGGGAATCCGCGAGTGCTTTTTGAATTTGAATCGAGAGGGATTTTTGTTCCGATGGGGGGAGACGTTTCCAAGCTTTGTTAACGAGGTGAAGATAGATTTCCGCTTCAATTTCCGTTGTCGGCATTTTTTGGGAGTAGGGAACCTTGAGGAAATGACAGACACGGACGAGAATTTGACGATAACTAACTTTTTCGGTTTGACCTTTTAATACTGTCACACCATCGGCAGCCAAGTAACGAAAACGATCCTCGACGCTATCTAACCAACTATCCCAATCTTGACTTTGAACGGCGATTGCGTCCGGCGCTCGTAGATAATCGAGAGGGTTAAAACGACGGCAAAAGAGGATGTTAGTGATTTGCTGTAGTTCCTCCTCGGTGGCTAACTCCAAAGCTGTGCGTAGTTCGTCCAATGTGGTTTCTCCTCCTCAGCCCCAATAATCAAATCAGTTTCGCTAGTGCTGATTAATACTAATATTAACTCAAGGGTTGACGGGGTTAGGAAGGCTAGTGACAAATTTTTCGATTAAGGTTGGGATCATTGGTGCGGGTTTAGCCGGGTTAACCTGCGCTCGTCAGTTGTGCGATCGAGGTTATACTGTTAAGCTATTTGATAAGTCTAGAGGCATTGGTGGTCGTTTAGCCACGCGACGGGTTAATCGAGCTAATCAAGAGATGGCTGTGGATCATGGCTTGCCTTTTTTGACTATTCAGGGGGAAAAAACGGCGGCTTTAATTGATAATCTCCTGAGAGAGAATATAGTTACTTCTTGGTTTGATTCTAGCTATGTTGCTCCTTCTGGCATGAATAGCGTGGCGAAATTTTTAGCTCAAGGGTTAGAAATTGAACGAGATTTTCTGGTTACTCGTCTGGAAAATCGTCAAGGAAAATGGGTTTTAAACAATAACGGTCAAATTCGGGGGGAGTTTTCGGCGATTGTCCTGGCTATTCCCGCCCCGCAAGCGGCGTTATTGTTAGAAAACTCTCATATAACTACTATGCCAGAATTGCGATCAATCGTTTACGATCCCTGTTTAACGGTAATGGCGGGTTATGGCGATTCTTTACCCGCAGTTGCTCCCTCCACCGATATCGCTTGGTTAGGACTTGATAGCAGTAAACGGCAATCATCCCCTGATTATGTCTTTGTTGTGCATAGTAGTGCCGATTTTGCGGTTAAATATCTCGATAGCGAGGATTTAGAAGCAGTTAAGCTAGATTTGCTCTCTCGTGCTTCTTTGCCTCTCCCGGATTGGTCTCAGCTGCACCGTTGGCGTTATGCTTTAGTCCGTCAGGGTTTAGCTGTACCCTGTTTAAGTGTTAATAGTCCTTTACCTCTAGTTGCCTGTGGTGATTGGTGTCAAGGGGGAGATTTATCGAGAAATTCTTCCCTAGAAACGGCCTTAACTTCTGGGATAGCGGCAGCTAATCAAGTTCAGCAGCTACTCTCTTAAGAATCTAGGGACAGGGTTAAATTCTTAGGTTAAGGTTGGGTTAACAAAAGGTTAAACATATAATAATGTAGGTATCCTATACTGGGGGTCGGTAACAATGGAAAAATTCAATTCTAAAGATAACTTTCTCTACCCTAAAACCAGCTACAGGGGTTTATTCACGCCACAAAATTTAGTTTTTAACGCTAATTTGCAGGAATTCGCCCTGAGAGTCTCTTTTATCGCTGGTTTACACAGTGGGGGAAAGCTTACCTCCACGGAAGCTTACGAGAAAATTAACCAGCTTTGGCAAGAGTTGAATACCAGTCAAAAATTCCTACTAGCTAATCATTTTGAGGATCACGGAGATTGAGAGATGGGGTTTTTCAGTGACCAGTAAACAGCATCTAGACTGCCACAGTAACAAAAGTGGGTCAAGTAGTTCTTAGTTATGTCAGAGCTTTCTGACCATAGCTGGCTTTCATCTTCTAGATAAAAATGTTATCAAAAGACAAAAGCGGGTAATTCTGCCGCTACAATATGATAGCGAGTTGTCAAGAGAACAGTAAAAGAACTGCCAATTGGATCTAGATGCCTCAATATACTACTAAACAAGCAACGGAAAACCCTGTTGTGTCCGACCAGTCCGCCAATAATCCCTTTTCACTATTTGGTCAATTTTGGGAAAGCCTAAAAATTGTCGCTCAACCCTATTGGTATCCAACGGAGTTAAATGGACGTGCCTTTGGAGATGTGATCATTTCTTGGGGAATGTCAGCTTTGATCCTTTTAAGTATCTTGGCAACAGTCGGGGTAGAAGCTTTTAGTAGCTACTGGAATCGTTATGTACTCGATATTATTATTGAAGATAGAGATCTTTCTAAATATCTCAATACGCTTTGGTTATCCAGTTTGTTGATTATAGGAACAACGGGGTTATTTGCTTTTTCTCAATTTATTCGTCGTCAAGTGGCATTGGATTGGTATAAGTGGTTAACCAAACAAACCGTTAAAAAATATCTCAATGATCGCGCTTATTATAACATTGATTTTACCTCAGCTTTAAAAAATCCCGATCAAAGATTATCTCAAGAAATTGAACCAATTACGACCATGACCCTAAGGTTGTTAATTACCTTCGTGGAAAAAGGGTTACAAATGATTACTTTTGCGATTATTCTTTGGACAATTTCTCGGCAAATTGCGGTTTATCTAATAATTTATACGATCGCAGGAAATTTCATAGCAATTTATCTAACTCAAGAATTAAACAAAATTAATCAATCGGAGCTTAATAATAAAGCTGATTATAATTATGCTTTAACCCATGTACGTAACCACGCCGAATCAATTGCTTTTTTTCAGGGAGAAGAGCAGGAAGAAAAAATCATTGAAAGCCGTTTTGAACGGGTTATTCAAAGCTCGGAAAACCTGATCAATTGGGAACGGTTTAATAATCTTTTTAATCGAGGTTATCAGTCAGCGATTAGTGTATTTTCAATGTTTATTTTGACCCCGATGTTTATTAAAAACGAAATCGATTATGGGGAAATTAGTCAAGCGAGTTTATGCTGTTTCCTTTTTTCTAATGCCTTGGGACAATTAATTACTGAATGGGGAACATCGGGTAAAGTTTCAAGTTATATTGAACGGTTAGCTACCTTGACAGATGCCTTAAAAGTTGCCAGTGAAGAGCCGAAAAACTTAAGTCGTATTATCACCCTGGAAGATAATCGTCTAGCTTTTGAAAATTTTACCCTACAAACTCCCGATTATGAAAAGGTAATTGTGGAAAATTTATCGGTTTCTGTCCCTTTGGGAGAAAGCTTACTGATTATTGGCCCCAGTGGTCGAGGAAAAAGTTCCTTGTTACGAGCAATCGCCGGTTTATGGAAAGCAGGTAGTGGTCGTTTAGTTCGTCCTCCTTTAGCTAAAATGTTATTTTTACCCCAACGTCCTTATATTATCCTTGGCACTTTACGCCAGCAATTACTTTATCCCCATACCAATGAGCAGGTGAGCGATGAAGAATTAGAAAACATCTTAAAAAAAGTCAACCTGCAACATTTATTAACTGACAAAAATACCTTAGATAAACAAGTCAATTGGGAACAGATTTTATCCCTCGGAGAACAACAAAGATTAGCTTTTGCTCGACTATTAATCACTAAACCTACCTTTACTATCTTAGATGAAGCAACCAGCGCTTTAGATTTGGCCAATGAAGCCAGCTTATATCAGCAATTACAGGAAAGTGAAACCACCTTTATTAGTGTTGGTCATCGGGAAAGTTTATTTAATTATCATCGATGGGTCTTAGAGTTAACAGAAAATTCCCATTGGCAGCTGTCAACTGTAGAAGATTATCAGCGCAAAAAAGTGAATAACCTAGTGATGATGTCAAAAAAATCAGAAAATTTTTCGTCGGTAAAAATAGAGACTTTGTCTGAGGTTAAAACTGAGCATGATGCGGAAATTGCCGGAGTTTCTGAAATAGCCGAAGGTTTGTCCCATCAACAAATGCAGTCCCTAACTGATTATTCTTTAAGTAACGTCCGGAGTCGTGCCAGTTTAGGTAAAATTATTACTGCCAAAGATGGTTTTAATTATCGTTACGATAAAGACCCAAAAACCTTAAAATGGGTGAGAATATAGCTAATGGGGTGACAAACAGATTGAAATTGAGACAGAGTATTCAGACTTTCCCCTCTCAGGAGAACTAGAGAATCAGGTTTTTGCTGGGTAAGTTGATTAACAAGCTACTAACTGATAACTGATAACTGATAACTGATAACTGGTATAGGAATTTTATCAAATGAAAGCACTGGAAAAACTGGTGACAGAACGATTATATTTAGTCCCCTTAAAGCTTGAACTTCTCAAGGCCGCAATTATAGGTATCGATGAATTAGCAACAATTTTGGGGGTAAAAGTTGCAGCTGACTGGGCCGAACAAGAGTTGATTCAAGCTTTCCCTGATATTGCGAATATTTTGCTGCAATTCCCCTTACAAAATGAATGGGGATGGGGGAGTTTAATTATTCATCAAACAGAAAATACCCTTATTGGTCATGTGATGATCAAAATTATTCCTGATGTCACAGGTTTACCCACAGATGCTGTAGAAATTGGCTATCAAGTAGCGCCGTTATATCGACGACAAGGCTACGCATCCGAGGCGACAAAAGCAATGATGGACTGGACACTTTCTCAACCTGGTATGCAAACAGTGACCGCTGGCTGCGCTCCCGATAATATAGCTTCAAAGCGAGTTTTAGAAAAAATAGGCATGGATCTGATAGAAGCACGAGAGAAAGTCTTGGTCTGGAAATTAAGTAGGGTTTGCTGAAAAAGTTTGTTGGTGGGGTTAGGAGTCAGTTATCAGTTATCAGTTATCAGTTATCAGTTCACTGAGAAAACTCCCCACTTCCCCACTTCCCACACCCTACACCCCACACCCCACACCCTACACCCTCTTTCAAGTCAGTAGTCGGGGGGGAAATCGGGAGTCAGAGCCTCGTCGATGCGATAAAATACTCTGGCTCTGTATTTGTTGGTTTATGAGTTGACGAGGACTTCAGCGATCGCCTGGGAGATAGGAAAATAAGGAGGATAAAGTTCTAGCCAGAAAAACTCGCCAACGGGATTAATTTCTAAAAAGATATAACGTTCATCTGGTGTGACAATCATATCAATTGCACCATAATTGAGACCGAAATATTTCACTAATTCTAGTAGTTGTTTTTCAATAGTTTTCGGTAAATCGTAGGGTTGCCATTGTTGATGGAGCGCTCTTCCCTCTTTTCGCCAATCGTAGATAGCACCGTCTAATTGTTGGGAATTAATCGCCGCCGTAAATATTTGTTCACCGACGATAGTGATGCGTAATTCCAAAGCTTTAGGAATGTTTTCCTGAAAAGTCATTGGACAAAATTGCAAACCTTCCAAATTATCTAGGTCTTCCTTAGTAACAGGACTGGTAAAAACAACCATTTCCTCTTGCTTGTCTCCATAAATAGCAAATTGAGAAAGCATTTTAGTCACAATTCCTGTTGCTTCAAACTCCTGAGCAAATTGCTTGACAGCTTCAGGATTATTAGAAGTTAAAGTCCCCGGAATTAATAAACCTAATTGTTGCGCTACTTGTAACTGCAATTGTTTATGATTGGCATGATCTACCTTAGCAATTGGATCAAGATGAAAGCCAGATAAACTAGCAATCATTCCTCGAATACTTAACCGACATTCCTTAAGAGAAGCTTCGCGAAATTGACTATCCATCCCATCGGGTAATTTTAGTCCGTATCTCATGCGTCGATACCAGACAGCAGAAACTTCTTTTAGCTCTAATTTTTGGTCTCCATCGGTAATAATTCCGCCTTTTTGACCGCCTGAGTAAAGATCAACTTTCACCTCTGTAGGGAAGCGATCGGTATCAAAACGGAAGGCTTTTTTCCCCATCGTTTCTATGGCTTTGATTACCAGAGGAATACTTTCATTATCGTGGCTAAAAGTAACAATTAAAACGGTCATAGATTTCCTTGATGATTTGGGATTGAGAATCCTGATTAGATTTTGGATTGAGAATCTTGATAATCCTAAAATCCTCAAAATCCTGATTAGGTTTTGGTTTGATTTTTAGCATACTAAAAAATCAGCGATCGCATTAGAAATAGGTAAATCTAAATCCCGTTCTAACATTCCCCACTCACCACCCGGATTAACTTCTAAAAAAACGTATTCTCCCCCAGGAGTTAAGATAAAATCAAACGCCCCAAAATTCAACCCTAAATTAGCCATAAAAATCTGAAGTTGCTGCAATAGTGAATCGGGTAAAGTATGATGTTGCCAAGCACCAGGATCAATACCCGGTCTTCGCCAATCTACGGCAGAATTATTATACTGAGAAGATTCTAAAGCTCCCACAAATGTCTGTCCATTAACCACGACAACTCTCAATTCTAATTGTTTGGGAATTTCCGCTTGAAAAACCATAGGACAATAGCGTAAAGATTCCGCTTCCTCAAGGTCTTCTGCTTTCACCCTACTGGTATAAAGAAAAAATTCCGGCGATTCCATGCTGTGGGCGATCGCAGTTAACAATTTACTCACCATTCGTCCCTGAACCTGGGAAAAAAACTCCCGGGCAGCATCAGGATTATTGGTCACTAAAGTGGGGGGAATAATCAAGCCAACTTCTGAGGCCAAACGAAGTTGTAATAACTTATTTTTAGCCCTCTCAATTTGCGCTAAATTATCTAACCAACGCGCTGACCTTAAACTATCCCAAAAACCGGCCAAAGTCGTCTGGGATTCTCGCACACAAACCTCCCGAAACTGAGGATCTAAATCCCCTGTTAGTTCAGGCTGCCAAATACGTCTTGTCCAAACAGATTGCACCTGTTGACTATCAATAGATTGATGGTTATAGGTTAATTGATAAAAACTTTTTTTCCCATTAAATTGGGCTGCTAATTGAACCTCTAAGGGAAATTTATCGGTATCTAAGCGAAAAGGTGTGGCTCCTTTTTTTTCTATCGCCTCAGCCACGCGGTCAATCGTGAAAAAATCGCCGCTATGGGTCAACAATAAAACAACTTTAGGCGATTCTTTCATATCAGTGGGAAATTCCTATATTTAAATTTCTTTTTGTCTCTCTTAACTGGCGACTAATTCCGGTTTAGTGGTCAGAATCGAATATTCGCAAGACCGGGGATTGTCCATCCGCTCTTGAGCATTGAGGATTTCTAACCCCACCACGTTCCCCCACTGGTCATAGTCGAGAATCACCCCCGGACTCTGCTCGTCGCTTTCTGCAATTGGCACATTACTTAAGGTGATTTTGAGAGCATCAACGACCGGATCATAGGTCACTTTCATGGCGTTCTCCAATATTTGCTGAACTACCTACACTTTTCTTGCGGGTAAGTGTAGGTTTTCTACCCAACAGATAGCGGAATCGTGGATTTCTTGCGTCCTCTCCTACCCTATCCGATTTCCAGTTGGCTGTCGTTATTATCGATCTGACTGTCTAACAGTATTTGCGTAGGTTTCCATTCCCCATCCATTGTTTGACAAGTGCATACCAACCATACGGATTGGTCTCCATCCCCGAACTCAAGGTGACAATCTTGGCAGGTTTCTTGGAAGTTTTGATCCCCGAACTGCAATTCCCCATCTATATTACCGATATGGTCACTAAGCCTCAGTTCGGTGGGCATCCATTCTCCATCGCGAGCTTGGCACTCAGCACTCAGGATTGTGCTGTTAGGGTCGTAGTTAATACTGCTGCAAGTGTGCGAAAAATTGGGCATGACAACTCTGTGTGTTAAAAAACAATATGATTCAGCATAGTGCCTTAACAGCCGACATTCCGCACATCTTCATATACTTTTATATATTTTTACATTCCCCAAGATGTTTTAACGAAAAACCTTGATTGTAGAAACTACTATTGAGAACATTTTCAATAATTGATTTTTTCTGAGAAAAAAATTGACAATTCTTCACCTTGATCAAAATCCATGATTGTAGCTATAATCCTTACTGGACAAGGATTGTAAGCAATATATTGGTAAAAATTATTAATTGAATGTTAAGAAGCGCGGAAAGTGGGTTTCCCACTCTACTAAATCTGCTCAAATATTAACTACCTAAGCAAAATTAATTATAGCGTTTCCTAAGCTATTGAGGTACACCTATTTTTCTTCCCTTTTGCCTTCTGTCTGTTGCCTTTTGCCTAAAACCCATAACTTTTGTACCTCAGCAGACTGAAAAACGCTATATACATTTAAGCCGTCAGCTTTTTGCCGTGATCAGTAAACAGTAAACAGTAATCAGTAAAAAGATAGTAGGAAACTTCTATTTAATACTCCACACTTAAAACTCAAATCTGATAACTGATAACTGATCACTGATCACTGATAACTGATAGCTGCACGACTAATTAGTACAAACGCTTACGGGGGCGATAATTAGCCACGGATTCCACTAAACCCAAGGCGATAAAATTGGTTAATAAAGATGAACGTCCATAACTTAACCAAGGTAGAGGAATCCCTGTAATCGGGGCTAATCCCACGGTCATGCTAATATTAAGAATTGCCTGAAAAGCGATCATCGAGAGAACACCGATCGCTATTAAAGAACCGAAGTTTTCTTTGGCAGTATTAGCAATAACTAACAAACGCCAACAAACTAACCAGAAAGCTATTAAAACTAGAATACTGCCGACAAAACCGAATTCTTCCCCGACTACGGAGAAGATAAAATCGGTGTGTTGTTCGGGAATAAAATTTAATTGGGTTTGGGTGCCTTGGTGTAATCCCCGTCCCAATAATTCTCCTGATCCGATGGCAATGCGGGATTGAATTAATTGATAACCTCCCCCCAAAGGATTCTTTTCTGGGTGAAGAAATAGGGTTAAACGATCTTTTTGATATTCTTTTAATAAACCCCAAAAAACCTCGCCTAATTTACCCACTGCCAGATTAGTTGCCACCACGATGAAAGTAGATAAAAAACGGTAGGGAAGGGTAAACCAAGCAAGCACAGCGATGATAATTGCTAAAACAATCCAAGCAGGAAAAAGTAAATTAAACAGAAAAACCGATGCGATGGGAGATAACAGGATAATCATCCAAGGCAGTTTCGCATTAGCCCAGTAAATCATGCCTAGGGTAATTGCCCCAAAGACTAATCCTGTCCCCAGGTCCGGCTGCGCCATAATTAACACCCAGGGGATGGCAGTGACGGCAAAGACACGAGCGATCGCAAAAAGATTATCGGCGGGACGATGATGTAGGAGGGCTGCTAGGGTGATAATTAAACCTACCTTGGCAAATTCCGACGGTTGCACGTTAAAACTGCCGATATTAATCCAACTTTGCGCCCCATTCGCCGTCACCCCTAGGATAATTACCGCGATTAGGGAGAGATTGGTGAGAAGGTAGGTTAACCAGTGCCATTTGAGCAGACTTTCGTAACGACAACGGGCCAGAAATAAAGCGATCGCCACTCCCACGCATCCGAATAACCAGTGTTGCCACCAATCGAGAGCAGTGGTATGTCTTTCGGCACTACGAATCATTAAACCACCGAAAACGGTTAAACCCGTCACCAAAACGAACAAAAGCCGATCCATTTGGGCTATATCCCGGAAAATGAAGCTAAACTGCTCACTAAAACCGCGTAGTTTCCTACTAACAAGGGACTGTCTTTTCACCATTTCTCTCCCCAAATTTACTAACTAACTAGGGTTTGCTCAATAAATCTAAAAACATTGTTCGATAATACTTTTAGACCTTTTTGAAATCCAAAAGCACCGGACATTGGAGTGATCGGGGGGAAAATTCCGGGACTTTTTCCCTGAAAATGGGTAAAACCCTACACCCTACACCCCACACCCTGCCCCTAGGGAAAACTTTTTGCCGCAAACCCTAACTATAGGCTGCCACGGATACTTTCGCCGCCACCTGACGAGCGATCGCTATCAGGGCTTTAGCTGAGGCCGATTCCGGTTGCCCCAAAACAACTGGTACACCAGTATCACCGCCCTCCCGGAGGGCTATCTCCAGAGGCACACATCCCAGTAAAGGAATGCCCAATTCTTGCGAGGTTTTTTCCCCACCACCGGACCCAAATAGATCATAGGAGCGATCGGGCTGATCGGGAGGGATAAAATAACTCATATTTTCCACGATACCCAAAACCCGCGCCCCTAGCTGTTGGAACATTTTTAAACCCCGACGCGCATCAATTAAAGAAACCGTCTGGGGAGTGGTGACAATCACCGCACCGGCTAGGGGGACCGATTGAATTAAAGTTAATTGTGCATCCCCGGTACCGGGAGGCATATCGACGATTAAATAGTCTAAATCGCCCCAGTTGACTTGATAGAGAAACTGACGGATAATGCCGTTTAACATCGGACCGCGCCAGATTACCGGTTGATCGGGGTTGATCAAAAAGCCCATGGAAACCATTTTGATGCCATGGTTAAAAGCGGGTTCCAATATCTCGCCATTTGCGCCCTGTACGGTCACTTGTGCGTCATTTAAGCCCAACATTGTCGGGGCGTTGGGGCCGTAGATGTCCGCGTCTAATAGCCCCACTTTTGCCCCTAAATGAGCCAAGGCGACGGCGATATTGACAGCCACGGTACTTTTTCCCACACCGCCCTTACCACTGGAAACGGCGATAATATTTTTAACCCCCTCCACGCCTTGGCGATCGGGTAAAGCTTTTTGTTGCGGGGTTTCGGCAGTTACCTCCACGGCGACACTTTCCACCCCGGGCAGCTGTTTAACGGCTTTTTGGCAGTCTTCCACGATAAATTCGCGCAAAGGACAGGCAGGAGTGGTCAAAACTAGGGTAAAGCTAACTTTTCCGCCATCGATCGCCACATTGCGGATCATGTTCAATTCCACTAGGCTTTTTTGCAGTTCTGGATCTTGAACGGGACGTAATACTTCTAAAATCGATGCGGTATCAAGGGGCATGGTTTCAGTGTCTCTAGTCAAGTATTGTTCTTATGGTTATTTATCTTAACCTTGATGCCGGCACAGTTATCAGTGGGGAGTGGGGAGTTTTTTGCTGTGAACAGTGAACAGTAATCAGTGAACTGAAAACTCACATCTGATAACTGATAACTGATAACTGATAACCCCATTTCCCTAGATTACGGTAATAGGATCGCCGACTTTAATTGTACCTGTCTTTTCGGGGATGACATTTTCTCCGAACATAATGCCCCCGGGGAAACTGCGAAAAGTGCTTAAGGTTTTTAAAGGTTCCTGTTGGGTATTTCTCCTACCTGTTTCTTGATCGGTGGTGGTGATAATACAGCGACTACAGGGTTTAACTAGGGCATAATTTATCTCTCCAATTGTGATCTTTTGCCAACTACTTTCGCTAAAAGCTCGATCGCTACTAATAACAATATTAGGCCGAAAACGATTCATCGGCACCGGTGCAACTAAACGCCGATTTAAGTCCTCTAAAGAAGCAGTATTAGTCAATAAAATTGGATAACCATCGGCAAAACTGACGGGAGTATGATCGTTCCCTGCATAGCGAGGATTCGCAGGACGTGGATAATCGGGAGATTGTCGCACTAAACGACAAGGAATGTCGAGAATTTTCTCAAACCATTCGGCGATTTCATCTCCTTGATCCATGGCTATGGTTTGGGATTCCCAGATTTGAACTGCTCTTTTTTCTCCTGTGAAATTAGGCTGAAAAGTCAGGGAATCTTGAGATGTTTTCAGAGAAAAGTTATCCTCTGTTATGGTGACAGAAACGGTGGCTAATTGCGGATATTCCCTTTGGGTGATAAATTTACCCTTACCATCCACTAACATCATTTCTCGATCCCAGAGTAACCCTTTAGGAGTCACTTCAGCTTGGGATAATTGAATACCTCGACAGGATTTAATCGGGTAGATATAGAGATCAGTAACCTGCATTTTCTTTCAGTAGTTCTACATATTTTTTAGCCACATCTTCCCACGTCCAGAAATTAATTTTATTGGGGATATCTTCGGGTAACAAGCGAGGAATTGGATTGAGGATAAATTGTTCTAAACAATTGGCTAAACTGTCCGCATCTCCCCTAGGATAGAATTGCACTCTTTCGGGACAATTATATAATTCTACCTGTTCTTGAAACACTTCTAAATCGGAAGCAATAACGGGAATACCTTGTAAAATGGCTTCCGCTATTGCTAATCCAAAACCTTCGTATTTTGAGGGAAATACCACAGAGGAACAGGTTTGATAATAAAACTGCAATGTTTCATAGTCTTGATAACCTAATCCCTTGAAATGACTCTGAAAAATTTCTTGATTTTCCCGATAAAGTCGGGTACATTCTTTGAGATAATCTTGGTATTCTTGAGTTTGGGACTGTTGAGATAATTGCAGATTTCCATTAACTAGATTATCGGTTTCTTTACCAATAAAAACTATTTGAAATTTTAAACCTTTTTTCGCTAGTGTAATGGATGCTTTAAGCAAAGTTGTATGATCTTTGTAAATACCAAAAGAGGAGGGAAAATAAAAAGTAACTAGCTCACTTTTGACTAAATCGCTCTTGGGATTAGACTGCTCGATAAATCCTGCTAAAGGTACAGCTTGTAATTTACTAGCATAGGTAACATTAGGAAAAATTTTTAAAACATCTTCTTTAGTTTTTTGAGAAATTGTGAACAGTAGATCAGCCCGATCTAACCATTCTTTTAACGCTTCATTGTAGGGTTCTTGATAAGATTCTGAGTAAGTTAAGGGAGCAAATTGCCAAAAAACATCATAAATAATGCCACTTAAAGTAACCTTGACATTAGGAGGAGAAATCCGATTAGTCATTCCATACAAACAGTGATCAGCTTGGTAACGCTTGATAATCTGATTAATTCTTGCTTCGATGCGTAAAAGTCCAATTCTACGAGAGAAAATATGATGAATAGAAGTTAGTCTTAGGGTTTTATAAAAATTCGCTAGAAGACCATAAACATAGATTAATTTTGTTTCAAAACTATGGGGATAAAAATCAAAATTTTCGTAGATAAGTTTATCGGAATCGGGCATTAAAGATCTAAAATATTCAATTTCCTTACGAGGGAGGACAATAATAATCTGTTCGACGTATTCTAATAAGCTAGGTATCAAAGAGATAATGACTCTTTCTACTCCTCCTTTGCTATAAAATAGGATCGGGATGACAATTTTCATAGATTTCCTTGCAGATAGATGGCAATAAAAAGATTGATTCTCGATTTGAACCTGTTATATTATAGGCTCGAATTGTTCTAATGAGTCGAGAAATCGAGTTAAATTCAAAAAAATAAGACCCTATCAACCATTGAAAAGTAGTCTCCGAGCCAGTAGTCAGCATTCAGGAAAAGAAAAAACGAATAGATTGTTTACTTAGACTAGAAAAATGACCTTTTTGCCTATATGTCCTTAAATTAGGGATTTTAGGATTAAGTGCGCCCTTAAGATCTCACTTGTGCGGGATATATATGAGCATTTCCTCTAAAACCCTGGCTACCCTTAGGATTAAGTCTTCGCGATCGGGTGCGGCGATGATTTGTAAACCTAAAGGTAGCTGGGATGGACGTTTAATCGGCAAAGAAAGGGCAGGTAAACCGATAAAAGAAAAAGGTTGGGTGAATCTGCCTAAATTGGGTCTAATTAATAGCTCTTGCCCGTCAATAATCATTTTTTCTACTCCTAACGGCGGCGCAATACAGGGAATCGTCGGGGTGAGAATAATATCGACTTCGGCGAAAATCTCTCGCAGACGATCGCGATACCAACGGCGAAAACGTTGAGCCTGTAAATACCAGCTAGAGGGAATTAATGCCCCTGCCAAGAAGCGATCCCGGGTTGCGGGGTCAAAATCCTCTAATCTGGTCTGTAAACGCGGTAAATGCCAATTTGCGCCCTCGGAAGCGGTAATTATATAGGCGGCTGCCCTGGCGCGGGCGGTTTCGGGAATGGTGATTTTTTGGCTCACTCCTAAACGTTCAGCGATCGCTGTCACCGCCTCGATTACTTCCAGTTCGGCTCCCTGCTGAAAATAATCGTCGGCAAGGGCTATTTTTACGCCCTCTAAGCCACTTAAAGGAGCTTTAAGGTTATTTTTGGCAAAAAGACTCCAAATAGCCGCCATATCCGCCACATTGTCGCTAAAAAATCCCAGATGATCCAAACTACTGACGAACAAAAATAGGCCCTGACGGGATACGCGCCCAAAGGTGGGTTTTAGCCCCACCACGCCACAGCAAGCGGCGGGAACCCTCTCACGGAACCATTAGTGTCGGAACCGAGGGCGAGAGGCACTAAATTAGCGGCAACGGCAGCGGCGGAACCGCCAGAGGATCCCCCCGATATACGACTAGGATCGCGGGGGTTGGGAGTGGCTCGATAATGGGCATTTTCGGTGACAAAACCGTAGGCGTACTCATCCATATTGGTCGCCCCCACCAAAACTGCCCTGGCTGCTTCTAGGGTTTGAATAGCGATCGCATCTTGTCTGGCGGCAGGGTGATCTCGATTGATTTTGGAACCGGCAAGGGTGACAATACCCTTGATATCAAAGAGATTTTTGACGGCGAAGGGGACTCCTGCTAAGACACCGACGGGTTCCCCATTGGCGATCGCTAGATCGATTTTTTGGGCTTGAGCGAGCGCTCTAGGCTGTAAAATGTCGGTAAAGCAATTTAAATGGGGATTTTTTGCCTCTATCTCCGCCAGAGTCTGGCTAATAACTTCTAAGGCGCTAGTTTGACGATTTTGGATCGATCGAGCTAAATTGCACACAGAAATAGTCATGGTTCAAAGCTGAGGGCGCTTTCCCCGTCATCCTCTAAGGGAAATTCTGTCACTAAACTGGCGATTTCTTGCAAGCGTTGCCAGTTTTCAACCACAGAATTTAAATAGCGATCGGGAATGGTTAAATCTAGGATTTTCGCCATGATTATAACGTATTCTTCCGGATTATTCATAGATTTCGTTCTGGTTGGGGTTAAGGAGATCAATCGACACCTAGTTAAGCTGTGAAAATTGCTAGGATATAAGAAAAAATCTCCTGTAAATACAATAGCTATTCCTAGGGAGGAAGTATAACTTAAATTTGTTCTTGACCCCCGACTCCCCAGCATCATAACCTGAGATATGATCATACAACTGTATATTGAGATATTTTCCCCTCCTTCACCTCCAGATTAAATTAAACTTATATATGACCAAAAACAAGAGGTAACAAGTCTCCCCTTTCAAGAGAATGAAAATTAAAAGCTACTGAAGACTACTGGTAGTCACTGATAACTGATAACTGATAACTGATAACTGAAATGACCATCTTACAAGACGAAAAACTCCTCTTTACTCCCGCAATACCCCACAGTGATGCCCTTAGAACTATTTTTGCCTTTCCTAATCAGTATTCTGTGGGTATAACCAGTTTAGGTTATCAAATTGTTTGGGCAACTTTAGCCCTGCGATCGGATATACAAGTTAGTCGTTTATTTACGGATTTTCAAGAATCTTTACCCCGTTATCCCGAATTAGTCGGCTTTTCCTTTTCCTGGGAATTAGACTATGTTAATATCCTCTCGCTGTTAGAATCTTTAGAAATTCCTTGTCACAGTCATCAACGGCAAGATCAGCAGGCGATAATTTTCGGAGGTGGGCCAGTTTTAACCGCTAATCCCGAACCTTTTGCTGCTTATTTTGATGTAATTTTATTGGGAGATGGTGAAAATTTAATTGCTGATTTTATTAATGCCTATCAAGAGGTTAGAAACGCCGAACGACTGACAAAACTCCGTCATTTAGCCCAGGTTCCGGGGGTGTATGTTCCTAGTTTATATACCGTTAATTATGATAGTTCTGAAGGTGAAATTACGGCAATTCTACCCATAGATAATAATGTTCCTACCTTTGTTAGTAAACAAACCTATCGCAGTAATACCCTTTCAGCTTCTACGGTGGTAACAAAACAAGCGGCATGGGAGAATATTTATATGGTAGAGGTGGTGCGAAGTTGTCCAGAAATGTGCCGTTTTTGTTTAGCTAGTTATCTAACTTTACCCTTTCGTACCGCTAGTTTAGAATCTTTAATTCCCGCCATTGAAAAAGGTTTAAAAGTGACCGATCGCTTGGGTTTATTAGGTGCTTCCGTCAGCCAACATCCTGAATTTGAAACCTTACTTGATTATCTTTTTCAACCAAAATTTGAGGGAGTTAGACTCTCGATCGCTTCAGTTAGAACTAATACTGTCACGGAAAAATTAGCCAGAATTTTATCCCTAAGAGACAGCAAATCAATTACTATTGCCGTAGAAAGTGGTTCCGATCGCTTGCGGGAAATTATCAACAAAAAGTTAGCCAATGATGAAATTATCCAAGCTGCCATTAATGCTAAAGCGGGCGGTTTAAAAGGGATAAAACTCTATGGTATGGTGGGAATACCGGGAGAAGAAATCGAAGATATTGCGGCAACTGTGGAAATGTTAATAGCCTTAAAAAAAGCCGCCTCTGGACTGCGAATCTCTTTCGGTTGCAGCACCTTTGTGCCTAAATCCCATACTCCTTTTCAGTGGTTTGGAGTTAATAAAATGGCCGAAAAAAGATTAAAATATCTAGAGAAACAATTAGGTAAACAGGGCATAGAATTTCGACCAGAGAGTTATAATTGGTCAGTGATTCAAGCCCTATTATCTAGAGGCGATCGCCGCTTAACTTCCCTGTTAGAATTAACTCGTGGCTACGGTGATTCTTTAGGCAGTTATAAACGCGCTTTTAAGGAACTAAAAGGACAAATTCCCCCGCTAGATTATTATGTTCATCAACAATGGCGTTTAGAACAGGTTTTACCCTGGAGTCATTTACACGGTACTTTATCCTCAAATGTTTTAATAAAACATTTAGAAGATTCCCAAACAAAAAGGTAAAATATTGCTAATAAGCTAAGACACATTTAAACAATGTCTTGACTATCAGACCCCAAATGAGGTATTCTATCAAGGTAGATCGGATATTGGTGCAATTCAGAATTGAATTGGTGCTTTTATTAATTATCAATCTCGATTAAACCATTAATTTAATCTTAGTTATCAGCCCATGAGCCAGAAAAATGATACAGTTACCCTGCTTTTATCCCTGCTGATTACCCTAATATTTTTTGGAGCTGGTAGTTGGTGGTTATACAATCGTTTTCAAGGATCAAATAACCCAACCAATCTTTCTGAAATCGAGAAAATATCACCAGAGCAAAAATCGGTATTGCCACAGGCAAGATTTAGTCAAGGTGAAAACTTATTAATAGTTGAAGGGGCTGCTTCTGACAAACAAGCTGCTATACAGGCACTCGGAAAAGGAGACTTTCAGCAAGCAGTTTACCTCCTAGAAAAATCCCTGCGAGCTAATCAAAATGATCCCGAAGCTCTCATCTACTTAAATAACGCCCGTATTGGTGAAGCTAAGTCCTATACTATCGCCGTTTCCGTGCCAATTGGGAGCAATGTCAACACCGCCCTAGAAGTTTTACGAGGAGTTGCCCAATCTCAAAATCAAATCAATCAAAGCGGAGGAATTAATGGCATTCCTTTAAAAGTTCTCATTGCTGATGATGCTGATAATCCCGAAATTGCCGCTCAAATTGCCCAAAAATTAGCGGCTGATAACAGCATTTTAGGAGTAGTAGGACACACTAGCAGTGATACCTCTTTAGCGGCGGCTGCTATCTATCAAAAAGCAGGATTAGTAATGATTTCCCCCATCAGTACCTCAGTTAAACTCTCCAATTTTGGTGACTATATCTTTCGTTCTGTTCCCAGTGATTTTGTGGCAGCACGAGCATTAGCCGAATCTAGTTTGCAAAAAATTCCTAACGTCAAGGCAGTGGTATTTTTTAACTCCCAAAGTGGTTATAGTCAATCCCTAAAATCTGAATTTACCACCGCTTTAGGATTAGGAGGAGGTCAAGTGGTGAGTGAATTTGATCTATCTTCCCTCACTTTTACCCCTTCTAAAAGCCTCCAACAAGCTCAACAGGAGGGAGCAAATCTCATCGCCCTTCTTGGGGATAGTGGTACCCTAGATAAGGCTTTACAGGTGGTTCAAATCAATGGCCAAAAATTACCGATTGTGGCGGGTGATGACGTTTATAGCCCCAAAACTCTGGATGTAGGCGGAAAAAATGCCCTGGGCATGATTGTCGCTGTCGCTTGGCATTTGGCGGCTAATCCGAACAGTCCTTTTGTGAATAATTCCCGCCAATTGTGGCAAGGAGACGTAAATTGGCGCACTGCCACCGCCTATGACGCTACCCAGGCTTTAATCGCCGGAATTAAGGCAGAATCTAGCCGAGAGGGAGTTCAACAGGCGTTAAGAAGCAGTGATTTTTCTGTACCCGGGGCGACTAATCCCGTGCGATTTTTACCATCTGGCGATCGCAATCAATCCGTGCAATTAGTGGTAGTTGAACCAGGTTCTCGTTCTAGTTTTGGGATGGATTTTGTGCCAATTTCTCGATAAAATAACAACTAAATCAAGATGAATTGTAAGTAAGTATTTATAATTAAATTGAAGATAGATTTTGCCTCTGATCCCCCCTTAATAAGGGGGGTGTCTGACAACTATTAGCACCTACCTACTTATGTTAGAAACTCCCCCTAAATATTCTGTTCTCGGTTTACCAGTTCATCTTCTCGATAACTACAGTCGTTGGTTAATTGATCGCCTCTATCAAGGTTTTGGTTCCCACGTTGTCACTCTTAATGCAGAAATGGCAATGTTAGGGGAAAATGATGCTAAAGTAGCCCAAGTTATTCGAGAAGCAGATTTAGTTATTCCCGACGGCGCCGGGATTGTTATTTACTTAAAATTAAGGGGAAAAAAACAAACCCGCTGCCCCGGTATTGAATTATCAGAATCCTTAATTACTGAGTTAGGAATGCAGGGAGAAAGTTTTCCTATTGCTTTTTTTGGTGGTAAACCGGGGATTACTGAACAAGCGGCAAGTAATTGGCAAAAAAAGATACCTAATATCCGTATTCTGACTAACCACGGTTATCTATCCTCCCAGGAAATGTCCGATTGGATCGAGGTATTAAAAGATCAACAACCGCGGTTAATTTTAGTTGGTTTAGGAGTACCCCGACAAGAATATTGGATTAGGGAACATCGCCATCTCTGTCCCCAAGCTATCTGGGTAGGTGTGGGGGGTAGTTTTGATATCTGGTCCGGGACAAAAATCCGCGCCCCTCGCTTTTTCTGTGACAATAATTTAGAGTGGTTGTATCGACTCTATCAGGAACCTTGGCGCTGGAAAAGAATGTTAGCTTTACCTAAATTTTTCTGGCGCTCTCTTTTTTATTCCTAGTAATAGCTTAGTATAAATTCTTTTCGATAAAGGCAATCACTCGCTCTAATCCTTCCCGTGTTTTTAAGTTGGTGAAGATAAAGGGTTTATCCCCGCGCATCTTTTTGGCATCTCTATCCATCACCCCTAAATCTGCCCCCACCATCGGGGCTAAATCTATTTTATTGATTACCAATAAATCCGATTTGGTGATACCAGGTCCTCCTTTGCGAGGGATTTTATCCCCGGCTGCCACGTCAATCACATAGATGGTTAAATCTACTAATTCCGGGCTAAAGGTTGCCGCTAAATTGTCACCACCACTTTCCAGAAAAATTAGCTTTAAGTTAGCAAATTTTCTCTCTAACTGTTCAATGGCAACTAAGTTAATTGAGGCATCCTCGCGAATAGCTGTATGGGGACATCCTCCCGTTTCTACTCCTAAAATTCTTTCTGGAGCTAAAGCTTGCGATCGCACTAAAAATTGGGCATCTTCTTGAGTATAAATGTCATTGGTGACTACGGCGATCGGATATTGATCCCGCAAATTCTTACACAAGGCATCGAGCAGGGCTGTTTTTCCTGAACCCACCGGACCGGCAATTCCCACGCGCAAGCAAGACATAGTTTTTTCGGGAAAAAGTGAAAAGGAAAGGGTTAAAAATTTTGGGGCTATCGGATAGAAAAAAGAGGGGTTCGCAGGGCGACACGGATTCCCACTATAATAAAAAGTTAACACAAATCTGAGAATTTGTCAAGCCCTTTTGCCAATAAATTTGGGGAAATTATCGGCAAAAAGATCACCAAAAGTCAGTGATTTGGTAGCCAAAATCCGTTAACATCTGCCTAAACAGGGGCAAGCTTAAACCGATAACATTACTGTGACATCCCTCTAATCTTTCCACGAATAGACCCCCCTTTCCTTCTAAGGCAAAACAGCCGGCACATTTGAGGGGTTCTTCGGTGTCAACGTAGGCAATAATTGTTTCATCGCTGATATTGGCAAAGTGAACTTTAGTAATCCCACAACGAGTCAAGGTTTGATTATTAACTCGATCAATTAAAGCATGACCTGTATAGAGTGTACCCACCAGACCGCGCATTTTTTGCCAACGATTGATCGCTTCTAATTTATCCTTGGGTTTGCCATAGACTTCCCCCGCTACTTCTAAGACGGAATCACAACCAAGAATTAATCCTGTATCAAATTGGGGGGCGATCGTTTGCGCTTTACATTGGGCTAAAGTTTGGACAAGATGGAGAGTATCATCGGCATTAATTGTCGATTCATCAAAGTTACTCACTCGCACAATCGGATCGATTCCCACCATTTGTAATAGTTTTTTACGCGCAGGAGAAGCGGAAGCAAGAATCAAGGGAATAGACATAAGTTTTTTCAGTAAACAAGATAGGAGATAGAAGACAGGAGACAGGAGACAGGAGACAGGAGACAGGAGTAACTGATAAATGAAAAATCTCCCCAACCTGTAAAACCTAACAATGCTATGGCAAAACCTGCTAGGAATTGGCAGAATTTTCGGGGGGTAAATAACGATCTAAAATCTCAACCATGCGTGATTTTCTTTCTTCAATTTTGTCAAATCGATTGTAAAAATCTGACTGAACCTCATAAAAATCCGACATCGATCGAGTTAATTGTCCTAGCAGTTGATCAAGTCCCCGTCTGTCTTTTTCCCATTCTTTTTTAGACTCAGCAAGACTATTAGTTAACGCTTCGATCGATTTGGCGTTAGAATTAGCGATCACTCTAGTTTCTTTTAATCCCTGATTGGTTTCCTGTAGTCCTAATTTAATCTCCTGTAGTCCTGATTTAATCTCCCGTAGTTCTGTTAGGGTATTTTCAGCAAGAGATTCGAGTCTATCTAGTCTATTTTCTTCCGAGTTACTCATATTCAGTTATCAGTTATCAGTTATCAGTTACCACTTTCTTACTGATTACTATTTACTGATTCAGTAAGTAATCTCAATTAATTGTTAGATAGTGGGACAGGCTTCTGGTTCTTTATATGTTATCTTTAATTATAACCGGCTACCTAGTTGATGATAGGTGGTGCGTTACGACGGATTGTTACCTTTAAGTCAAAACAGGAATTTTTGCCGTCTAACGCACCCTACATTTTACTGAAAATTTCCTATCCTCTGACATTTAACTAACCGAGAAAGAATCAACGATAGTTTCAAAGAGTTCTTGAATTTGCGTCCAACGTTTTTGGGAAGTGGAAAGATTAAAAGAATAGAGTTTATGATTATTAACCGTGACGCTGGCCAGATTATGACGTTCTTGGCCGTTGACTAATTTAACTTGATATTCGAGGATATAATAATCTTGGCCGTCAATTTGATGGGATTCTGAGCGAATTAATTCTACTTCCTTATCGAGATTGGGGTTAAGACTGTTATTTTTTAGGAGACGATAGCCAACTTCCGAGGGGGTCCCTAAATCTGTTAAAGTTTTATTGTCGGGGACGGGATTGATAATAACGCTTAAATTTTCGCTCGTTTCGATCAGGTCATGAAAAACCACATCTACTCCTGCAACTTTTTTCACATCCACCTGCGTCCAACCCTTAGGATATAAAAATTGATAGCCTTGGCTGCCACTGGTGTATCCTTGCAGTCCAGCGATGGGAGTTGCACAACCGGTGAAGAGGAGGGTGGTAATTAGGAGGAAAGTCGCCAAAAGAGATTTAATCATGATATTTTGACCTGTAAGTAGGGCTGTTTAATTTTACCTTGAATTGTTTAGGTGAACGGATTATGAAAATTAAGAAAAAATTGACAATTATTATAGCTATAGCGACTTTTTTACTGACTATCTCTCCCCTAAGCGCTCAAACTACCGCTAACCCCGTGAAAGCTGTAGAATTTTATAATCGGGGGGTGGATCGTTTAACCGCAGGGGATTACTCAGGGGCGATCGCCGATTTTACTCAAGCTCTACAATTAGAACCGAAGGATGCCGATGCTTACTATAATCGCGGCTATGCGGAATTAGTTCTCGGCCAGTACGAGCGAGCGATCGCAGATTATACCCAGGCCTTGACAATCAACCCCAATTATGTTAATGCTCTCGGTAATCGTTGTTATGTGCATTATCTGACGAAAAAATACGAGGCAGCGGTGGAAGATTGCACAAAAGCGATCGCTTTAAACGGAAATTTTGCTGATTTCTTTATTTATCGCGGTAATGCTAAGGATGACTTGGGAAGACACCTAGAAGCGATCGAAGATTACACAAAAGCTTTGAGTTTACAGGGAACTAGAGGACAGGATCGCATTTTCTATAATCGCGCCCTGTCCTATAACCGAGCCGGACAGCAGGAAATGGCTTTAAGGGACTATAATGAGAGTCTGAAAATTAATGCTAATTTTGCCGAAGCGTACCACAATCGGGGTTTGACCTATTATAAATTGGGAAACAGGGAAAAAGCGATCGCTGATTTAGAGGAGGCGGCCCGTCTAGCGTTATCTCAGGGTAAACAGGGGACTGCGGCTAAGTCTCAGTCAGCAGTGGCATTAATTCAGGGTCAAAAGCCTTAAAATAGGGAGTAGTTGTGATATTAGCGGTAAAGAGGAGTGAAAGGGGCTAAATCGCAACTACGAGGGACTAAATTTTAGCCAGCTTGAGATGCGTAAAAAGCGACGGCTAACAGTCCACCGACAAGTGTGATCGCAGCAACACCCCAGAAAAGATAATTACGTTGTTGCGATTTAGTGGGGGGATCCGCTTGATAAACTTTCGGTTCGGCGGCGAAATTATTTAAGCGTCCACCTTCTTCATTTGTATAAGGCATAATCAAAACCTCAAATATGACAATTTTTCAGGAAAAAAATCCTCTTATTACAATCCTACAACATATCAGCAACCGAGTCGGGTATGTTGGAAATTCCCACGGGGATAACAATTCTTAGTCTTGGGGTAACTGCCGGACTCTGCTATTTTTATTAGCGATCGCATTTTCAAGGATTGAAACTGCGAAAACAAGTTTAAAAAGGCTAATCATACTAAATCCGTTTTTAATACTATGATTAACTCCCAAGTTATGGATTGTTTTTCCCTGCTCCCTGATCCAGCGTTCCCCACTCTCCTATACCTTTTAAACAGAATTTAGTATTAGGTGTTGGGATAGGGGGAGGTGGTTGCGTTAATATTAGTTACTGTATCTAATAACGCCGGAAAAAAACTATAGATGAATTCTCCCTATGCAGATTTCTCTCCTAGTAATTGGTTATCTATCACCCAACGACTTGTGGAAAGACATCCCCTATCTACCGATGCAATTGTTGATGTTGTTTTAACATCTTGGCAATCAATTTTTAATTCTCAGTTAGGTACAAAAGGTTTTAGAATTGGTAGGGATATCTTCCCTAAACCTCAAATTATGGGTTTTCTACTTCATGAATTAATTCCTTTAGAACTAAAAGCAAAATATCCCGATTTCTGGAGAGGAGATATCAGTATATCTGATAAAGATATTGTCTATATACCTGATGACTTTTTTTCAATTGAAGTCAAAACCTCCTCTGATCCTAGACATATATATGGCAATAGAAGCTATGCTCAAAATTCTAATAACAGCAAAAAAGGTAAGTCTGGATACTATTTAGCAGTTAACTTTGAGAAGTTTTCTAATACTACTAATCCTCAGATTAAACTAATTCGTTTCGGTTGGATTGATTCTGGGGATTGGATTGGGCAAAAGGCAGCTACAGGTCAACAATCGCGTCTTTCCTCTGACGTAGAAAACTATAAATTGCTCCAATTGTATCGAAAAATCTAGAATAATGAGCCTTGAATATAAGTATTGCTTCTTTCTTTTTTAAATCTTTTAAATCTCTCTGCAGCTATCTCGCAATAGTCTGGTCGAATTTCAAAACCCACAAAAATTCTTCCTAATCCCAAGGCCGCTATTCCTGTAGAACAAGAACCGGCAAAGGGATCAAGAATTATTTCTACCGGATTAGATGAAGCTTGTATAATTCTCTCGACAATTGCTAAAGGAAATTGTGCGGGATGTCCGGTTCTTTCCTTAGAACTGCGCTTTTCTCCTGTAGTGACTTTAGAAACTTCCCACACATCAGAAGGATTTTTACCGAGGGGATTACAACGATATTTACCATTTTTCTTTTGATTGGGATACTTAACGTTAGGGTCACGAATATTGTCTAAGTTAAAAGTATATTCTTGGCAATTTTTGAGATAAAAAAGCCATTTTTCATTGCGAGGACTAAGACGATTTTTTGTAGAAACACCTGCCCCATATTTCCAGACAATTTCTTGTAAAAGATAAAAGGGAGACTTATCCCAAAGAAGATAGGGAATCGGAACACATAATCCCTTTTCTGGTACTTCTAAATAACCAACATTTAGCCACAAAGTGCCGTTATCTTGAGTAATCTGATAAATTTGCCGCAGCCAATTAGCACACCAATCAACATAGTCATTGATTGAAAGAACTCGTTCATATTCTTTGCCAATATTATAAGGTGGTGATGTAACAGTGAGGTCAATTTTTATGTCACTATGAGATAGTTTAGACAAAAAGTTTGTGGCATCTCCTTGATAAAGAATAAAGCCGTTGTCCGAGTAAAAAGGTTGACCAAGATGACTAACCAGAATTTCTTTAAGAAAATTAAATTTGTTGGCTCTATCTTTTTCTAACTCTGGAGAAAATGGCTGTAGTAAGGAGGAAGGAGCAATCTGAGTTGATTGATGATCAACAATTCCCTCTGCTAGATAAGAGTTTTGTTCCTTGCTGGCAATTGGACGAGACTCATCTTCCCTAGACGATAGTTTTTTTTGTTTCCGCTGGGACTCTACAACCATAATCTCAAAGGACAGGTAAGTATTTTGATAGTTTTAATTATGCCCTTATTTTACCAAAATATCACTGGAGTTGTGCTTAATTTAATAACTTTTGTAATCATTCTCCTTCCCTTACCCTGGATGGGGGGGGTAAAACCCCACCAAGAGTTAAAGATTGACTGATAAAGCAGCGAGTTTTCCTTGAAAAATCTCAACTGAGTAGATTGGATAATTATCAGATGCACCCGAAAATTATCCCTAAAATGGTGGTAAATAACCCATGGCATTTTTGACTCGATCGAGAGTTTGATTGGCCACCGCTTCTGCTTTGAGACGACCTTGCCGTAAAACTGTGGCTAAATAATCTTTATCCTCTCTAATTTCGGTGTATTTTTCCTGAATAGGTTGCAGAGATTCTATGGTAACTTCTGTTAACATCGGTTTAAATTGTCCCCAACCTAAATCTGCACATTCTCCCGCGACCACCTCTTGACTTTTTCCCGATAAAATGCTATAGAGAGTTAATAAATTATGGCATTCGGGACGTTCTGGATCATCGAAAGTTAAACCCTTAACTAGATCGGTTTTACAGCGTTTAATTTTCTTGGCAATGACATCGGGACTATCGAGAATATTAATCCGACTCATCTCGGAAGGATCGGATTTAGACATTTTATTCCGGCCATCGGTTAAACTCATCACCCGCGCTCCTTCCTTGCGGATCATCGGATCAGGAAGTTTTAAAATTGGTTGTTTCGGTTGCCCAAAAAGATGATTAATTCTAACAGCTATATCGCGGGTTAATTCTAAATGTTGTTTTTGATCTTCTCCCACAGGTACTTTATCGGCATCATAGAGTAGAATATCGGCAGCCATTAGTACGGGATAATCGAGTAACCCCGTGCCAACATTTTCCCCCTGTTTAATTGCTTTTTCTTTAAATTGAATCATATCGGTTAACCAATTTAAAGGGGTGATACAATTCAATAACCAAGTTAATTCTGTATGAGCTTTAACGTGGGATTGGACAAAGATAGTCGCGTATTCTAAATCAATTCCGCAGGCTAAATATAAAGCGGCAATTGCTAAAGTATCCTCCGCAAGAGTGGCGGGATTATGGGGAACGGTGATCGCGTGTAAATCGACCACACAAAAGAAATTATCGTAGTCTTGTTGTCCCTCCACCCAATTGCGGATCGCACCTAGATAATTGCCTAAATGTAAATTGCCAGTTGGTTGCACACCAGATAAGATTCTTTGTTTACCCATAACTCATGCGATCGCTTTTTATCATGATTTTATTGTATCAGTTTTTGGTGCTAATTTCATCCTAAATCCAATTGGGAAAAATCATTCTAAGATAATAATCCCGCACTGACAGGGGAATGCCTAAATAAATTGGTAGCCAATGAATAAAAGCAAAAGTTATCAAAATTATCAGCGAGCGCGAGCCATTTTTATAAATAGGACTGGAACTTTCTAAACCATCGGCTAAGAGCCAAGCTAGAGCAATCCAAGTGAAACTATAGGCAGCCATATAATGATAGAGAAAGGTACAGCGACTAATTTTTAACCAGGGCAGCAGATTAGCAATATAGTTACAGATAAGATAGGCAGAAATTACTCGCTCTTTTCGGTTAAATAATCGACTAAAAACCACTAGAATCGCTATCGTAGAAAACCACCATAACAACGGATTTCCCATCGCGTGAACATCATAAATTTTATCACCTACTCTCTTAAAATAATAAGCCACAGGTCGCCCCATTACTAACCAACTATACCAAGGAGAACAATAGGGATGAACATCAGATTGATTACCCTTGATTCTCTGATGAAATGACCAAATTTCTTGATGTACTTGCCAAAAATTATATTGATGGTTGACGAGAAGATGAGGTATCCACAGCAAACTATAGGTAATAAGAGGAAAGACAATTAAGGCGATAAAAATGTCCTCTAATCTCAGGTTAGTTGCCTTTGTCCAAAGATGATCTTTTGACTGCTCTTGATTAAATAATTTTATTAACCAAGCAATACCGATAAAAATAAATATTCCCAGTAAAAATCCTAAGCCATTCCATTTAATATTTGCCGCTAAACCGAAAGAAACTCCTGATAATAATAGCCAATTAAGTTTCTGATTTTTCTGGAGTGCTAATAAAAAAAATAATTGTCCAGATAAACCGAATAAAATTAAGTAAATATTATTGAGAGCGTAGCGGGATTCCACCAGAAATAATCCGTCTAAACTGGCGAGAAAAGTTGTGATTAAAAATACAGTTTTTCTCTGGGTTAATTGATAAGCAATTGCGCCGATAATGAGGGGAATAAAAGAACCAGTCAAAGCATTTAACCAGCGATAACTAAAAGTTGAGCGCAGGGAACCCGTTAAATTATTAATGGTTTCAGGATCGGCAGGAAAATGGGAACCAATCCAGATACTAATAGCAATTAAATATTGACTTAACGGTGGGTGCGACTGGAAAAATTCTTTACCGATTAGATATTCATTGCCGTATTTAGCATAGTAAACTTCATCGAAAACAAGAGTATTAAACTGACTGAGATTCCAGAATCTTATTCCTAGGGAAAATACAAATATCCCTAGGATAGATAGGTTAAATTTTACTTGAGAATTCATGGAAAGATAATAGTTATGATAACTGGGAATTTTCTGTTAAACACAAGCGAAATTCTTTGACAGCAAGACGGGGATTAGGATGGTTGACGTATTCGGCTAATAATTCTAAATTTAAATCCGGTAATAAAGCACTTTTAGGGATTAAAATATATTCGCCATTCTCTTGCAAAGAATAAATTTTTAACTGATTATCTTGCCAAAACCAAACCTCTTGAGTTCCTAATCTTTGATAAACTTCTAAAACTTTCAGGCTGCCACTGGTTAAGATGATTTCAATCGCCAAATCAGGAAACTCTTTTTCTGTAAATAAACAAAAACATTCATCTGGTTCTTTTCCCGCTTCTTTTTCCTGTTTTCGCAAAGTGGTGGAACCTAATCCCCAGAAATCAATTTCAGCATATTCTAAATAAACTTCTACCAATCTACCGATATTTTTTTTGCTAACTTCGTGACGACGACTAGGAGCCATAATTTCTACCATTCCATCTAGGTAAGTAATGCGATAACTGGAACTATCTTCTAAATGTTTTAAGAGGGTTTCGTACTGTTGCCAATTAACCCCAGAAATAAACATCCTTTGTTCAGGATCATTAGCTTTTAACTCGAAACCTTCTAATCCTTGCAACCGAATCGTAGTCATCATAAAATTAATTACCTCATCCATTTTACTTAATTACTCAGGAAGACTTATTTTGATTTCTTCTGGCGTTAATTTTAGCGCGTAAAATCCTAACTTTATAGGGATCGGCATCTTTTCGCCACAGAATTTGATGGCCTTTGATTGTAGCACAATGCTCCTCTAAACATTTTTGCCAACCCTGTAAACGTTCGATCGCTTTTCTATCTTCTAACAATCCCCAATCCTTTTCTAATTGAGTTAAGCGAACCAATTTATCATGGTTGGGATAATCCGCCGTTACTAAAAGCTCTTTTTCGTGTAGAATTGGCGGATTAGGACTATCCCGGTAATCGCGAAAACTAAAATCAGCCGAACCTAAATATACATCCATGCTAGTAGCTAAAATCGGATGAATTTCTGTATCAAAATTGGGGTAATAGAGATAGGAAATTTTGGGTTGACGAAAGGATAAACGAATAACATTAGCATTTTCTAACCGTCCGATAGTTTGACTAGCACAACCTTCATATAAGCGTAATAACATCGGTAATTTTTCCAGAATGCTAATATGAATAGTTAGGGAATAACGGGAAAGTTTGCCTAGGGAACTATTTTCACAAGCACGAGCGATCGCTGGTAGATTTCCCGCACTTATTAACACTTCTTCTGCTAAAGCGCAAGCATTGCGATAACTGCCAAATAAAGCTTTAAAATCGGCACGGGTAGCGGGGGATAATTCCCTTACTTTCGGACAGTGGCTAAATTGACTTAAAGCTAAATAAAGTAAAAGATCGGCGCGTCTTTTGTCGGCAATTATCTCCCATTCTTCCCCTTCTGTTACTTGTAGAATCACTTGAAAAGCGCGTCTAAAAGTGCCAAATTCTGCCTTAATTTCTTCCTCTTGTAATAATTCTCCTGCGACGGGTAAACGTCCCTGCTGGGTATAAAATTCCATCAGTGGAGTTAATAAATCTTCGTAATCTTCAAAGCGTTTGAGATGGGTTTTAATTTTAGGTGTGGTAGCGCGGGAACGACATCTGGATAAACGAAAAGTTTCGGCTTTTTCCTCCTCTCGAAAAACCAGATAAATTCCCAAAGTTATTGGAATAGAATCAACCCCCAAAGTGCTATCAATATACTGTTTTAGTTCTTCCTGTTGATAGTATTTTTGAAAAGTATTGCGACGGGTTATAATTCCATCTTCATAGGCCATTAAACCCCGTTCACTATCATCAATTAGAATCTGTGCTGAAACAATTAAAACTTGACGGGTTAATTGCCAAGCTTTTAATAAAGCTTCCTGCCTTTCTTCGGCGGATTCAATAACATTAATTACATAGCCTAAATTAACAATATCAGATTCAATTAAAGGACTATCGGGACGATAATAAGGATCCCAACCTTCACTTTGATAACCCTGTTCAGCTATGCGTTCTATATCACCTCCATAACCACAACCGTAATCAAAAAAAGTGGTTTCAGGAAGGAATAATCCCGCCGCTAATGCTAATCTTGCTGGACGAGAAAGGGTTTTGCGAACAAGAGCAGCCTTGTGGCGATCAATTATTATCGATTTTTCCTTTTGTCCCTCTAGATTACAAACTAAATAATCTCCTGCAAAATCAAGGTGATGCTTTCTTAAAAGTCGTTGCCATTCCTGTTTAGTACCGATGGGATAAGAACTGTTTAAAAGTCCTAAAGCACTCTCGATTTTTGTGAGATGCTCGAATTGTTCATAAAAAGGATAGTCCCTAGTAACAAAAGTTTCTTTTCGGTGTAAAATAGGCGGATTATCAGCATTTTGATAATTCCATTCACTTAAGATTAATGTCCCCAGATCTACCACTAAACTTTTAGTTAAAACTGGGTGAGGTTCCCGATCAAAATCGGGATAAAAAAGATAGGATATTTTCGGTTTATCGGTGCTAAATTTAATTATTGTTGCCTCAGATAAATGCTGATTAATTCTTGCTTGTTGTTCGTAACTCTGGAGGATAGGATCCAGTTGATGTAATGCTTCTCGATGAACATAAAGCGCCCCCGGTAATAGTTTACCGATGGGACTCACTTGACACAGTTGCACGATTAAGGCGAAATTCTCAGCCATGGCAATTAATCTGTCTAATAACAAATTCTAGAGACAGAAAAAACTAAATAAATCTGGTTAAATGAACCCGATAGCGCTCTTTTTTGGTCACAGTAACCTCACCCACTTCTAAACGACCTTTTCCCCGAAAAGAAATCAAATCACCGGTTTTAACGTTATAACTAGATTGACTGATATCTTTCCAGTTAACTCGCACATCCCCAGCGCTAATTGCCTCGGCCATTTTACTGCGAGAAATGCCAAAACCCGCCGATGCGATCGCATCCAAACGTAAGGAAGCTTCCACGGTATTAATTTCTTTTTTTTGCGGTGGTCTAACTTTTAATTCCGTCAAAGGAATCAGGCTAGTTTTCACTGGAACCGAACGCACTTGTAGTAAATTAGCAGATAAAAAATCTGCCAATTCAGGCACTACAATCGCCTGCGCTCCTCGCTCACCTAAAACGATTATATCGCCGACTTTTTCCCGAACGATACCCGTCCCCAACATTGCCCCTAAAAAATCCCGATGGTTAGCGGTATCAAAAAGAAAATTACCAGCAATATCAAGGGCAGATAGGGGAATATCTGTTACTGTCAAAGGTAGATCAACTCTAGCAATACCGAGGCGCTGTCTTTCTGCTTGGGGATAACCGCCCCATTTTTGCATTGACACATCAGTTAAACGCTGAAAAACTCGTTCCACTTCCGCTAAAACCGCAGGAGAAAGAAAGTCTGTCGTCGTCACTTCCCAAGTCTTAATCGCTTGTTCGGCTTTATCAATAACTTTCGCTATCTCCTCGCGGTTTTCAACACCCTTTAGTAATTCTTCTCTTGGTAACATTGTTTTCTGGTAATTAATCAAAAATTCTTAGGAAAAAATCAAATGACCGATAACTTATTCCCGATAACCGTTCACCGTTCTAGGGCGTATCCTTGCAGATTTTCGGGGTTAAATTGACGCAGGATAAGAGTCGCTTGATTTTTCAGGTTTTCCGAACCCTGCACGATAATAATATATTTTCCCGCACCGAGACGATTGCGATAAGGAAGTGCATCGCCACTGCCGGACGATAAACCCACGCCACCACCGACAAAAATACTGCCCATCGCCCCCCCCATCGCCCCGGCAATGCCGCCGACGATATGATTGCCCGGTTCTCCGGCCCAATCAAAGGTATGCAATCCCGTAATCAGGTTAAAAAGGTAGCCGCCGGCAAAACCGAAGGGAATTAACCAAAAAGCCATGAGAGTAGCCCGTTTTTTGGCCTGTTGGAAGGGATCGATCAAACCGAACTCATCAGCACTTTTATAGCCGCGACCGAGAATGGTCACTTGAGATTGGGGAATTCCCGCCTTTTCCAGGGCAACGGCAGCTTCTTCTGCTTGTATGCGATCAGCTAACACGGCAATGAGATAATTCATATTCTCCAACTTTTTAGGCTATCTTCATCTCCTATTGTAAGGATTTTGGGGACTGAAAAGCCGCTCGATCAAGAAAATATTCAAGGGGATGCGTTAGTCAATCTTGGATAGGATTGATTAATGTGGAATTATTAGCAATTCAAGAAATTGCTCTATCTTGGTTATTTCTGGCACTAATTAACCATAAAGAAAGATAGTTTAATTATTATTAACAAGAAGTTTTTTAGGACTATTACCATTGGGATTAGACTGTAAAGTTTGACTCACTTCTGTCATTATCTGAATGTTTTTATCGGCTACATCTGAGGTAAAAACTAAAAGAGAGATTAGATTTTTGGTAATAATATCTAGTCTTAAGTAATTCACTTGTACGCCAATTGAATTTATGAAAAAAAGAGAAATAAATAGCGCAGATCCAGCCTTCTCTTATAGATATAGACCAATTTAGATGCGCGGCAGCTTATTAGTTAAAACCGACTTGACTGCTGAAATAGGGAATTGATTCCCTGACCGAAGATTGACTTCTCTCTTGTGTTTAGTTGTGGCGCTGGGATTCCTAACCGTTGTATGATGGAACAATGCGAAGACTCACAATCACTCGACCCGACGACTGGCACCTTCATCTCCGCGACGGTACGGCACTGAAAGCGGTTCTACCCCATACGGTGCGTCAGTTTGCCCGTGCCATTATCATGCCGAATTTAAAGCCCCCAGTGCGCTCCGTGGCCGATGCCGCCGCCTACCGCGATCGCATTCTGGCAGCAGTTCCAGAGGGTCAACAGTTCGAGCCATTGATGACCCTCTATCTCACCGATAATACCAGTCCCGAAGAAATTATGGCGGCGAAAGCCTCCCAGTTTGTCAAAGCGGTGAAATACTACCCGGCCGGTGCCACAACTAATTCCGACTTGGGGGTGACAGATCTCCGTAGGTGCGATCGCGTTTTGGCAGCGATGGAGCAGCTGGATCTGCCGCTACTACTGCACGGAGAAGTTACCGATGGTGATATTGATGTGTTCGATCGCGAGAAAGTGTTCATTGAGAAGCAATTAATCCCACTGATAACCAGATTTCCGAAACTGCGGGTCGTCTTTGAACACATTACCACTGCCGATGCGGTCAAGTTTGTTCTATCTGCTAACAACAACGTCGCCGCCACAATTACGCCCCAACATTTATTATTTAGCCGAAACATTCTCTTTACCGGTGGCATTCGTCCCCATTTTTATTGCCTGCCGATTTTGAAACGAGAGGATCATCGTTTGGCACTTTTGCAAGCGGCCACATCGGGCAACCCCAAGTTTTTTCTAGGGACTGATAGTGCGCCCCATTCTCGCTACAGCAAAGAAAGTTCCTGTGGCTGCGCGGGTTGTTATTCGGCTCTGCACGCCCTAGAGTTGTACGCAGAAGCATTTGAGAGCGTCGATGCGCTTGAGCAACTGGAAGGGTTCGCCAGCTTTCACGGGCCAGATTTTTATCAACTCCCCCGAAATACCGAACAAATCACATTAAACAAAACCCCTTGGCGCATTCCCGATGAATTGCCCTTTCCCGAATCTGGACTGGTGCCGTTACGAGCAGGTGAAGAGATAAGCTGGCAATTAGGGTAATAAAAACCGCCAGTCTTGATAGTTGCGGTCAAGAATTCACGATTTATTAAAGACTGATTATTTATTCCCCCTCTTGCCCCTTGCATGAGTGCCTGCCCTGATATGTAGCCTATACTCAAGGGATTTAGTATCACATCTGAAAACCCTAAGTTAAATAAGCGATAGTTACCCCCGAACCCCCCTCATTTTGGGGTGCTAATTGAAAGCGTTTTACCTGGGGATGACGGGATAGGAAATCGTGAACACCTTGACGCAATTTCCCCGTACCTTTACCGTGAATAATCCATAATATACCCGATGGGGTAGCCCTGATGATCGCCTGTTCGATATCCGTTTCTGACTCTGCCACCCTAGAACCGCGAATATCGACGGTATTATTAGCAGTACGAATTAAAGGAGTCTCCTGGGGTTTTGTGGGAGTTTGGGGCAAATTTTTGGCAGGTTTTGGCGCAGTTTCCACTTTTTGACCATCCAAAGACTCAATCTGGTCTAAGGGTAGGGTCATCTTCATCATACCGAAACGCAGGGAAATCTCGTCTGATTCCGGTGAAATTGCTAAAACTTCGGCAGTTTGTCCCAAATTGGGCAAGCGGACTCTTTCCCCCACTTGCGGACGATAATTAACCTTAGTTTTTTCCGTTTTTGGTAATAACCTTTCTGCGATCGCAGTTAATTCCTCTGTGGCTTTTTGGGCATCCCTACCGGTTTTTGTTCCCGCTTGCAATCGGCGAATAACGTCATTAATCTCTGCTTTTGCCGATAATAAAGCCTTTTGTATCTCCTGCTCCTGATAACGCTTTAATTCTCGCTCTCTCTCCTGTAGAGAATTAGCCCGTGTGGACACTTCTGTATAAAATTTCTCCGTTTGTTGGAGTAATTGACTAGCTTCTTGAGCTTTTGACTCCTGTTCCCGTCTTTGCGCTTCCAAACCAGCAATTACTTGATTTATCTCCTCCGATAACCCCCCCAGATGATTTCTCGCTTCGGCCACAATTTCGGCACTTAATCCCAAACGCTGGGCAATAGTTAAAGCATTAGAACGCCCCGGAATGCCCCATAATAGTCGATAAGTGGGGGAAAGAGTGCGATCGTCAAACTCTACCGAGGCATTTTCAAAGCGAGAATCTCGATACTTTAACGCTTTTAATTCCCCGTAGTGAGTGGTAGCCACCGTCAGTAAACTATGATCGGCGAGGTATTGTAAAATAGCGATCGCTAAAGGACTTCCCTCGGCCGGATCCGTACCTGCTCCCACCTCATCGAGTAAAACCAAGGAACGAGAATTTAAAGCCGCTAAAATGCGGACAATCCGGCGAATGTGACCCGAAAAAGTCGATAAACTCTGTTGTAAAGACTGTTCATCCCCGATATCGGCTAAAACCTGATCGAACCAGGGTATCTCTACCGGTTCCCGCGCTGGAATAAACAAGCCCGCTTTCGCCATTAAAGCCGCTAATCCGAGGGTTTTTAAAGTAACGGTTTTTCCGCCGGTATTTGGTCCGGTGATGGCAACAACGCGAATTTCCGGGCTAATCTGCACATTTATTGGTATGACCTCCCCCCCCTGTTCATGGTGTTTTTGCCACCAGAGCAAAGGATGGCGCAAATTCCGTAAAGTAATCGTTTCCGAACCATCGATAAAGTGGGGGGGATTACCCTCTAACCATAAACTGTAACGGGCCCTGGCGGTGGCCAGATCGAGCCTAGTAGCGATCGCTAGTAAATATTCTAAGTCTTCAAAAGCTTCGGCGATCAGATTACTTAACTGTCGCAGGATTTTTTCTTCTTCGATTTGTTCCAGACGACGATATTGCCGTAGTTGATTGCCTTGGTCAACGATAGAGTGAGGTTCAATGTAAAAAGTCGCCCCTGTGCTGGAAGTATCGTGAATTATCCCCGGTATTTGCTCTTTTTGCGATGCTTTGACGGGAATCACCCAGCGCTCGCTTCTTTGGGTAATAACTGCTTCTTGGATAGCACCGCCCTGCTTTTGCATGATATCCTGTAATTTTCGGTAAATTCGCTCTCTAATCACCTTCATTTGTCCCCGAATTTCGCGTAATTGGGGACTAGCGCGATCGGATATGCGGCCATCTTCATCGATACAACGGTGTATCTCCTGTTCTATCTCTGGATAGGTGCGAATTTCCGCTACTAACTCTTTTAAAACCGGTATATCTTCTTGTTCGTCAATTAAACGCCGTAAACGTCGCACTCCGGCCAAAGTCGTGGCAATATTTAAAAGTTCCTGTCCCGATAATAAACCCCCCAGATGCGCCCTTTCTAGGGCATCACCGATGTCGGTAATCCCATCAAAGGAAAGACGACTATCTAATTTTTGTTCTAAGCTATAAACTTCTTTGGTTTGGCAGAGTAGGTTTAAACTTTCCTCTTTGCTTTCTGGTAAGGGCAATTGACGAATCGCGATCGCACCTAGTTTAGTCGCTGCAAAAGTAGCTAGGTGTTGACATAGCCGCGGCCATTCCAATAATTCTAGGGTTTCGTCTTGAATCAATTTTGTAGTTTTTTATAATACGCTTTGTATTTCTAGTCTAACCAGATTTGGTCTGATTAGGTCGAGTTCTACTGATAACTGATAACGGGTGCATCTCAATTTGGTCGAAATATCTAGATGATATTTGGGGCGCACGCGGTGCGCCCCTACCATTGGCCCGATGATATTATTTATTGTAGGGGCGAATTGCATTCGCCCTCTTTGAATGACTTCTGCTGCTCACCAATATGTGAGAGAAAGTCACAAACGTGAGATTCACCCCTGATCACTGATAACTGTATCTAAATTCCTTTCTGGAGAGAGAATTGCACCTGTTTAAATTCTTGTTTTAAACGTTGTTTGAGTTTGTCGGGGATAGGACGGGAACCGTAGGCGGTATAATAACCAGCTACAGAGTTTAAAGCTGTTTGCATAGTAGTGAAAGAACGCAAACCCCCGGATTTTTTATCTCGTCGGTAGAGGGAGATGTAATCGTTGATTTGTTCCTTTGCTTGCGACTCAACTGCCGCTTTATTCGGGTCATCTTTGACTAAATCAAGGGCTGTGGTTAAAGTTTCAATCACTGTTAGGGTATCCTGTCCATAATTGCCGGTTAACCCCGAACTACCAGAACAACCCATCAATCCGATGACCAGGACGAGAACCAAAGCTAATAAGCGAGAAATGTAAGGTTTTAGAGACATATTTTCAACACCATAAGTTAATCCCAAGTCACCTTATCCTATCAGGAAACCGTGACCAGTTCCCCAGGAGAGTCAACCGGCTGCAAAAATCAGGGGTCAACTGGGGGGGAAATAGCGAAAATATAGGCTTTTTGGGCGGTAAAAGCCCTATTTTTGCCTAAAAGTTGCGATGCCATCAACCCGGAGTGAGTTGATTCTGGACTAATTCCGGCCGCGATAAGGCACTGGTGACGGTTTCAGGGTCGATCGAGATTGGACTTTGCGATCGATCAATCTAGAAGATAAAAATTCTCCGTTGCTTTCGTCCCATTTCGGAAGAAAGAAAGTTAAATTTTGTAATCTTTGGGCCGCTCAAGCTGGAACTAGGGTGAAATGGGCAGTTTGACGGTAAAGCTTGTTCCCTTATCCACTTGGCTATCTAGGGCGATTTCGCCACGGTGGAGTTCGACGCATTTTTTAACCACTGCTAACCCCAATCCCGTGCCGATAATATTTTCCACATTCTGACCCCGATAAAAGGGTTCATAGATCTTGCCTCTATCTTCCTCGGCAATGCCGATCCCGTGATCCCGGACTTGAAAAACAATGCGATCGCTATCTTTCCACAAAATCAAACTAATCCCTGCTCCTGTGGGGGAATATTTAATCGCATTTAAGAGTAAATTACTTAAAATCGAGTAGAGCAGTTTCTCATCTAGATAGGGACGGATCATCAATCCCTGACTGACAAATTTAATCGGGGTATTATTTTTATTGATAAATTGAAAATCCTCGACTAAATTTAAACAAAAAGCTTCAATATCAAGCGGCTCTAGCCGACAACTGAGATTACCAGATTCTGCCCTTGTTAAAATCAAAATATCTGTTAAGAATTGATTCATTAGTTTGACAGAAGACTGGATTCTATATAGGTTTTTTCTGCTCGACTGATCTGCATCTTTTAAGCCATTTTCTAATAACTGCGAGGCGGAAAGAATCACGGTTAAAGGAGTTCGGAACTCATGGGATATCATAGAAAAAAGCTGAATTTTTAGATCGGAAAGTTCTTTTTCCTGTAGTAATAACCGGTGAATTTCATCACTTTTTTGTCGCCGTTTCTCTTGCCAAAAAACTAAAAAATAAACTCCGCAAATAATCCCAAAGCTAGTAAAAGTTCCCAGTAAACCCAACAGAGAATTTTCGCTAATACTATCCCTAGAACTAGCGATGCTACTTCTTAAATTTCTTTTCTGACTAGCTTGTAAATAGGTAAGAAGATTTTGAAACTTATCCCGGATATCGACACTTTTAACCGTGATTGCATCTTGAGAAATATCATCGGATTGATCGAATTTATAGGTAGCGATCGATTGATTAAATAGAGCAATTCGCCGATACATTAAATCCCCGATCTGAGTCACCATTTCCCGCTCGAAATCCGTGCCGTTTTCTAATTGTTTAGCCAAGAGTTGCCAGTTAGATTGCATCAAAGCGATCGCCCGACGATGACGGCCTAATTCACTGGGGCTGCCAGTTTTGATATAACCCCGTCTTCCCGATTCGGCCACCGCCATGTTAGCGTAAAGATTAGCGAGATTATCGATGATCTCGTAGGTAACTTCCACCTCAGCAGCGCGCTGACGCAGGGCGAGGGTATTGCGATAGGAAACTAGGCTAATAGTTCCCATCAATAAGACAGTTAGCCCGAAACCTCCCGCGATCCATTTTCCTTGTTTGAGCCAATTCATCAGAAGTTAACCGACGCTATTTCCAGCTTACTCTATCTAAATGGAGCAAGAGGACTCCCGTTAAATTTCTCCTTAATTAAAAATATACCAGAAATTAACGGGAGATGAATTGCCCCCAGAATCTAAACTAACGCGACAGCGTTTCCTAATAAGGAAAGGCTTGATTCTCAAGGTATGTATGAGCTTGACATATTTAAGCGGTAAGTGTTATACTGAAAAGATAGCACAGATGGGGTCAGGCTGATGTTAAATGTTTTAAAAGTGAGAATATACCCAAACAAAAAACAGGAACTAGCCTTAGCTAAAAACTTTGGTTGCGTCCGTTTTGTTTGGAATTACTACTTAAATAAAACTAACAATCAGTACCTAGAGACTGGTAAAGGAATGACCTACTGTGACATGGCAAAAGACCTTACCCAACTCAAGAAACAACTGGATTTTGAATGGTTAGCTGAGGCTACTGCCGCTACCTTGCAGCAATCATTGAAAAACTTAGAATCTGCTTTTAAGAACTTCTTCTCAAAAAGAACAAAATTCCCTAAATTTAAAAGTAAGCACAAAAAACAATCAATCCGTTATCCTGAAAGTTGTTCAATTAGAAATAAGGGAATTAAGCTACCTAAATTAGGGGTTGTAAAAGCTAAGATTTCTCAAGTAATAAATGGTAAGATTGAATCCGTAACTGTTTCTAAAACCAGTACAGATAAATATTTTGCTGCCATCTTGTTTGAGATGGATGACTCAACAACCATTGAAAAACTAAAAATATCAGGGATAGACCTAGGTTTATCTTCTTTAGTTACGGTTTTTGATGGTGAAACAACCTACAAGATTGACCCAATCAAACCTACCAGAAAATATGCTAAACGTTTAAAGCGGAGACAACAAGCATTGTCTCGTAAAGCCAAGGGGTCTAATAATCGCCAAAAAGCCATTAAGGAGGTAGCCAAGGTTCACGAAAAGATAGCAAATACTAGACAGGATTTTCTTCATAAACTCTCCAGAAAGTTATGCGATGAAAACCAAATCGTTGTAGCCGAAAATCTGAATATTAAAGGGTTAGCAAGGACTAAATTAGCTAAATCAATACATGACGCTGGTTTTGGTATGTTGCTTAATTTCTTGGACTACAAGCTAAAAAGAGAGGGAGGAAAACTTGTAGAAGTTGACAGGTTTTATCCGAGTACAAAACTCTGTTCTTGCTGTGGATTTAAAAATGATTTATTGACTCTCAGTATTCGTGAATGGATTTGTCCAGAATGTAAGACGCAGCACGATAGAGATGAAAACGCCGCCAAGAATGTAAGGGAAGAAGGTATGAGAATACTGTCAACAAATACCGATGGACAGTCGGAATTTCAAGCTTGGGGAGAAACTGTAAGACTCGTTGGTACTTGTACCGAAAAGCGGGTTTCTGTGAATCAAGAATCCCCCGTCACAGCGTCAGCTTGACGGCGGGAGTGTCAAGTCTAGACCATGCGAATTTTAGTAGTAGAAGATGATATGCAACTAGCCGAGATTTTGCGAGAGGCATTGAGCGAGCGACAATACGTTGTCGATGTGGCTAGAGACGGAGAAGAAGGCTGGAATTGGCTAGAATTAGGCAAATATGATCTTTTAGTTCTCGATGTCACCCTGCCAAAATTAAGCGGAACTTTACTCTGTCAACGTCTGCGACGAGCGGAATCCCATCATCCCGTCTTTGCTAATGCCACCGTTCCCGTCCTATTATTAACCGCAAGGGATACGGTAATCGATAAAATCGACGGATTAGACGCAGGGGCTGATGATTATGTCACTAAACCCTTCGATTTGGGCGAATTAATGGCGCGGATTCGGGCCTTGATCCGACGCGGCAGCAGCACCAGCAGTGTTTTATTATCTTGGGGGGGTTTGCAGTTAAATCCCAGTACCCACGAGGCCAGTTATAACGGTCAATTTCTTTCCCTCACCCCCAAGGAATTCGCTCTCTTAGAATTACTTGTTACCCATGGGCGCCGGGTCTTAAGTCGATCGGGTATTATTGAGCGAGTTTGGTCTTTGGACGATTCTCCGGCCGAGGAAACCGTTACTTCCCATATTCGCGGTCTTCGTCACAAGCTAAAATCCCTCGGTGCGCCGGAAGACTTTATTGAAACCGTTCACGGTCTTGGTTATCGTTTAAAGTAATATCTGCCTTTAGACAGTGGACAAAATCATTTCTGCACGAAATCTGCACGAAGTTTGCAGAGGGTTTCCATAATCACCCGTTAAATTAGAAAGTTAGACAGGTGCAGGGCTTCTAGACAATCAGAGCGGTCAAACCTGTGACTCTCCTCTCCTAAACGGGGCTGCTTGACATGATTTACACGCGATTTGACTATCACGGTTGGCAGATTGAATTGATCCTAGAAATGCAGGGTTATTCTTTTCAATGTTGGCGAGTGGATGGCAGCGAAGGAATTAGCGATTGCCTAGTTTATGCCACCTCTGAACAAGCTTTAGCGGCTGCCCGACACCGGGCGGATCTAGAGTCCGCTTGTCTTGCCCTACTGCGGTTTCTTAATGATATCGGCGGCCAGAATTATTATCTCACCCGCGATGATCGCGATGCTCTTAGCCAGTCAATTTTAGAATACGCCCGTCTGGGTGGTGTTTCCTAATTTCTTCCCTAGAAGTTTTCCCCTGATTGAGAATGATTCTCGCTCGGATTTATTTAGGGTTGGCTGAATATTTGGACTTCCCCGTTGACAAAAGGCAATAATACCATTTTTCTAAAGTAATGGCAGAGATGGTTAATTATCCGGCTCTTCGTTACTCTTTATGCTAAATCAACATACAAGATGCTAAGACAACATACTTCTAACCCAAAAATTCCGAAAGTTTCTAAAGCCATAGGCTCTCCGTTTTATTAGTTTAAGTTTATTGTTGATTCCCTCGACCATCCCATTCGTTGTCCTTCGCTCG
>NZ_SFBO01000085.1:0-15559 GCF_007095705.1 Microcystis sp. Msp_OC_L_20101000_S702 | reverse complement strand
AAGAAATTAGACAAACTTATCAAAGTTGTAGAACGTTCAGAGGTGCTGAGAGAAAATTGGAAAAATGGATAAGAATAGGCGGGATATTATATCAAAGTAGTGCCAGCATGATCCAGAAGCATTTGCCTGGTATTTGTAATTACTTTGAAAATCATACAACCAACGGATTAATTGAGGGAATGAATACCAAAATCAAGCTTATTAAAAGAATGAGTTATGGATTTACCAATTTTGAACATCTTCGACTTAAGCTGTTTGCTTGCTTTAATTTATAACAAAAATTAACACACGAAAACCAGGAGAGCCCGTACTGCATCTAGGTGATTTACGCCAGGAATTCTAGGCATAGTTACACCTGCATTTCAATTTCACGAATTTCCCCATCTTGCAAGCGTTCTTCTAAGGCTGCAAGATACTCACGAATTGCATCTTGGATATTGGTTAATGCCTCTTCCTCAGTATCTCCCTCAGACCAACAACCGGGGAGCGCAGGAACGCCAACAGTAATTCCTTCTTCAGAACGATAAAGGACAATTTTGTATTTCATCATAAGTTCCTTCTAGATAGCACTCCATTTTAGCTTGATAGAATTATGGATGTGGGATCAAATTGTAGCAACAGCGGAACCTCACAGCAAACTTGATATGGTTGGGTTTCCTTGCGTCAACCGTTCGGCAAAGGCTCACGGCCGAAGTTCAACCTACAGGCTACTCTAGGCTATTTATTCCCCTAGAAACGAATCGCACCGTTACATTTCATTAACGCACCCTACAAGATCCGCGTGCTGCTACGCAGTGCCTTCGGCATCGCACTGTTATGAGTTGATTGATGTTGGGTTTCCTTGCGTCAACCCAACCTACGGGCGAGGCTGAAACAGTCCAGTAGCGTGTGTTAGCGTTAGCGTAACGCACGGATTTTGAACATTAGATAAGGTGCGTTACATTGCATTAACGCACCCTACAAGATCGGCGATCGCACTGCTCGTCGGGCTTCCTGCTGTGCTCTCGCTTCTGCGTCGAGATAATGTTCTCTTGGCTCCTTCCCGGACTTAGTGTGCGAGCATTTTTGCCCCGAACTCCGAAAAGAATCATCTCTGTGACGTTGCGGAAATAAAACCCCACGCCGCGACGATCAGGCCCGCCGTCTTTGCGGACCTTGTACCAAATCAGATTGCTTTTATAAGTAAATCCCCAGTGACTCATGACGGCCAGCCCGTCAGGCAGCAATGCATTAGGAACCCAAAGATAAAGATGCGCTGTATCGTTTACGACCGCCTCAACAGGCAAGTCCTTTATCTCTTGGAGGGTCATTGTCGGGTAGCGACTGAGACGCTTATGCTCCGGCGCCATTTTTCCGGTCCGGTTGGCAAACTGCCAAGGGGGGTCTGCCAAAATCGTTGAGAACTTTCGCTTCCCGACAGACTCAAGCAAATCATCAGACGCGCTGGACATGGCAACTCCTAAAACTATTCGACAACGATGCTTCTCGGGAGCCCAATCAGCAACAAGGGACAAGGATTTCCAACGCCACGGTGGACTCGATCCTCGAGCTTTCTCCAGTGCGTTGTGGCCTCTCCAAACTTATCAGAAACGAAGACATGCGCCCAACCTTTCTCGAAGCTTCCTCTGCTTTGGGCTGCGGCTTCGATGAGACTGACTTGCCGCTCAGTGGGGCTGTAAAACGCTCTGGTGTCCTCGACTCTTAGAACTCCGTTTGAGATTGCGAAGTTCTCTACGATCTCTCTCAGGCCGGAATGCAGGCTTTGACCTCTCGTAACAATGACGCCAACTGAGATAACACCGTCAGCGTGCAGCCTTTTGTAATTCTCGAGATCTCGATCGAAAAAAGGATCTTTGTTATTCCACTCAATTTCTAGCGCGCACGTTCCGTTTGAAAATGCTTTCACATGATCAATCTCATGCGAAATGCTTTCCTTCTCAACGCCGTCAACCGTCTTCTTGATCTCGAAGTTGTGTTTTAGCCAATCCTTGTCGCAAAAGCTGCGACGAAGCCTTTGTGTCAGCTCCCCCTCGCCGCCGCCACCCCGGATCAGTTCGATTGCATCGATGCTTGCATCGATAAGCACGTCCTCGATCTCTTGCAGAGCATCAGGCATGTCGTGCTTGAGGATTGCCTCAGCATGGTGCAAGGCAACGACTTCAAACCCCTTAGCTTTGAGCTTCGCTAGCATCAGTTCTCCGTATACCTTCAAAAATACGCCTAACTATATATTATGCGGAAATTTTCCGTATATCACGCTAAATACGCACTTTTTAAAGAATCTTTCCGTATATTACGCTCAAATAGAGTGATCGCGAGAAGTTTTCCGTATAATATTACAATAAGCGTGTTATGCCGATTAGCATACTCTGTTATGAACCCTCCCCCACCCCGAAAACTCCTGGAGGTAGTGCGAGAGACGATCCGCCCTACCGCATTACTCCTACCGCACCGAACAAACATATCTGGACTGGATTAAGCGTTATCTGCTCTTCCATCAGAAAAAACATCCCCGCGAAATGGGGGAAGAAGAGATCAAGTCCTTTTTGAGCCATCTTGCCGTTGATAAAAACGTTGCCGCCGCCACCCAGAACCAAGCCCTCAACGCCATCCTCTTCCTTTATCGGGAAGTTCTTAAAATTGAACTGGAAAATATCGGTACATATTTACGGGAAAAACGCTCCAAACGTCTGCCCACCGTCCTCACCAAAAAAGTAAAAATGGCTGATGATTTTAGCGATCGCACAACAGACCGCGATCGCTGCCCAGGTCATTCTCAACCCACCAAAGTTAGGATTGCTCATCCAAGAAAGAGTCGAAGTTATCCCTTAAATGAGCTAATCGCCTTTAGCTCGGCTTTTATGACGATGAAAGCCATTGCCAGCAACTTAAATCAAATGAGTCAAGACTTACCTGCCTACACCCAATAGGGGCTAAATCCCTTCTTTTCTGGCTAAAAGGACGGGACAATTGACATTAACCCGCACATAATCCGAAAGGGAAGTACCGAGAAGGCGATCGAGATCTGGTAAACTCTTAGCCACGGAAGGACGGCGATCGGGCGAACCCAACAGTAAGAGATCGACATTATAATCATCGACGAGTTTACAGAGTTGTTCTCCCGGTTTACCCCCCGTCACCACGCAGCGATAGGGTATATTCATCCGTTTCGCTTTTGCCACTGCCGGCCCTATAATCGGGTTTTCTTCCATTTCTTTGGGGGAAGTGGGGGCAAATTCCGGTTTTAAGTCGGGGTTGACGCGGGCCAGAATTAACTCTGCTGAAGGATAATCCCGCAGGAGATAAATAGCCAGATCGAGAGCTAAATCAGCCGAGCTAGACTTATCGAGAGCTACCATCACCTTTTTGATTTTTTTGACGTAAATATCGTCTTTTACCAATAACATCGGGTGATTAGTCAGTTGAAAGACGTATTGACTGACGGAATTTTCTAGAATTGCCTCCAGTCGCTTTAGTCCTCGGGAACCCATCAGGATCAAATCGGCACCGATTTCGTCGGCAACTTGACAGACGGTATCTTTGGGATCTCCTTGACGCAGAATCGTGGAAACTTTGCTCGGTTCAATTTTGACTTCTTGCAGGATTTTAGTCAGCATTTGGGTCCCTTCTTCCCATTTACTGGCCAGAGCTTCGGTGGTAATCTGAGGGGGAACAACCCGGAGAATGGTAATCGACGCTTTCCGGATAGCGGGGAGATCCATCAATGCTTGTAGCATTTCTTGGGTTTGACCTGTGCCGGAATCAGCGTATAGTATTTTCTCTAGCATAAGATTAAACTCGGTCTATGATCTTAATAGTTTTCGCCAATTTTCAGCATACTGCTAATGTTGTTCCCGAAATTTAACAACTTATTAAGCGCTTTTTCTTCGGTTAACGCGATGCCGAAGGCACTGCGTAGCAGCTCGCATTCGAGGGTATTTTAAGTATTTATGCTCAATTGACTAGAAATACTTGTCTCAAAATCACGGTGTCAAGCGTTCGTTTGTATTATATTTTGGCTGCAATACTGGCGCTCTCTTTTAATCACAGCTAAATCCGTTGAGTATAGGCTACTTATAAGGACAGGCACTCATGCAAGAGGCAAGAGAGGGGGTATAGATAATCAGTCTTTAATAAACGGATTTAGTATCATTGCCGCTGCTCACCATTAAATCGACCATTTAATTGATGATTAGAGTTCTTGCATAATTAATTTTTGAGAGTGCAAAAATGAGAAAAATAGACATAAAATTGCATAAAATCCCTAAATAGAGCATTTAATTGATTAATGCTCATTCTTAATTCTCCTGACGACCGGCTACTGGCTCGGATACTCCTCACCTAAAGGAAGATTTTTTATTTTTACAAGAGGTCTAGTTATGTCTTTATCAATTCGAGTAATTCTCCTAGTAGCGACGACAGTTTATCAGACGTTATCTGTTTGGTTAGAAGAACAAAAAGCACCGCCGGGTAATTTGATTAATCTGGGTAAATATCGCCTGCATTTTTGTCTAGCAGGAGTAGCTAGTCCCACTATTATTGTTGACCATAGTTTAGGGGGAATTGAGGGATATTTTTTGATAGAAGAATTGTCACAATTAGCTAGGGTTTGTATTTATGATCGAGCGGGTTATGGTTGGAGCGATCCTAGTCCATATCCCCGAACTAGCTACCAAATTGTTCAGGAATTAGATCAATTACTAACCCAAGCAAAAATAGAACCACCTTATATTTTAGTTGGTGATTCTTTTGGCAGTTATAATGTTCGACTGTATGCTCATCTGTTCCCAGAAAAAGTAGTAGGTTTGGTACTCACCGATGGTTTACACGACAAAGGAATGCTGAAAATGTCGCCAGCATTAAAGGCATTAAAATTATTTTTCATCTCTGGATTTTTGATGTCGATTATTGGCTCAATTTTAGGCATTATCCGAGTTTTGAGAGTTCTAGGAGTTTTTGAATTATTAAAACCAGAATTGCGTCGCTTTTCCCCGGATTATTGTGATCGAGTTAAGCGTTCTTTCTGTCGCGCTAAACACTGGATGACGATGAGTAGAGAAATGCTTAATCTCGACCAAAGCGCTCGTCAGGTGAGTGAGGCTAAAAATTTCGGTAATTTACCGATAGTTAGTATTAAAGCTAATTCTTTTTTTAAACCTTCCCTTTGGACTCGGTTTATTCCCCTCAAAAGTGCCAACCGACTCCGGGAGGAGATGCACCTGGAATTAGGCAAGTTATCCGGAGATTTTCTGCAAATACAAGCAGATAAAAGTGGTCATTTTATCTGGATGGATCAACCGGATGTGATCATCGATGCGGTCAGAATTTTGCTTGACAAAATTAACTCTATGTGCTAGGTAAGTAGTTGGACAAAAGTAAAGTTAACTGTGGGGTAAGGAGTCAGTAGCCGGTTGTCAGGAGCCGGTCGTCAGTAAGAATTGCGGCAATTTACATTTCTTAAGATAGACAACAGAATTTATGTCCGACTACTTAATAGGGTAAAATTAACTTTTTGGTTAGGATAGGCAAGAGGCAAGAGATTCGATCGAGATTAGCTAAAATTCTAGAGAATTATTGCATAATTAGGGTTTGCTGAATAAATCTAAAAACCTTGTTGGATAAAAATTTTAGACTTTTTTGATATCAAAAAGTGTCAGCCATTGGAGTGAACGGGGGGGAATAAAACCCTACACCCCACACCCTACACCCCACACCCTACACCCCACCAACAGACTTTTTCAGCATACCCTAATTATTGAGGGTAATAATCTGAGCGCTAAAACCCTGTTTAGTTAAATCTTGTACCCGTTGTTTAGCTTGGTATTGTTGCTGAAATAACCCCACTTGAATAACATTTTCTCCCGCGCGGATAAATGCGAGGGGTTCAATTTCTTGAATTTTTGCCAACGCTTCTGTACTATTACTCTGAACTTCAACCCGAAAGAGTTGATTAGCGGCAATAACCCGCTGCTGTGGTGGGGGAGAAGGGGGTTTATTGGCGCGATTTTGCGGTCTGGGTGCTGGTGGATTGACAGTTTGACGATTATGATTATTAACCACCGTAGCATCGGCAGGACGCACGGTAGCGGGAGCTTGAAAAACGTATTCTCTCAGGGGTTGATTACCGGAAACTGGGTCCGCCACCGGGGGGCGAACTGATGGAGAATTAACGAGGGGTAAATTTAAGGGTGAACATTGGGAACAATTAACAGCACTGGGACTGTCTGAACGTTTAGTTGGTTGTCTCACCGCCGGCGGTGGGGGCAAACGACGACCGGGATAAAGATTCTGGGCAAAAGATAAGTTTGCTTTTAGCAGCAGCGTTCCTTGAGCGATTATCCCGACTTTTAACCAAAATAGAGCCGAGAAAAACAGTAGGTTTGTTCTCATCATGCTGGTTTGTCCTCACACGAAATTTGGGTACACCATGTCCAAATTTTAAAGTAGGAGATGCTAGTCTAGAAAGTATATTGGTTAAAAATCATTACAAGATTTATGGGAAAAGTTGTTGTCGGTCTATCAGGGGGAGTAGATAGCTCTGTTGCCGCTGCCGCCTTACACGCTCAAGGTTATGATGTTATTGGCTTGACCCTGTGGTTAATGAAGGGTAAAGGTCAATGCTGCTCCGAGGGAATGGTAGATGCGGCCTTTATTTGTGAGCAGTTGGGGGTTCCCCATCATATCGTCGATAGTCGCGAGCTTTTCCAAAAAGAAATTATTGATTATCTAGTTTCCGGTTACGAAGCGGGAATCACACCGCTGCCCTGTTCTCAGTGCAATAAAGCGGTAAAATTTGGGCCGATGCTGCATTATGCTAGGGAAACCTTGCAAACGGACACTATTGCCACTGGTCACTACGCTAGAATTCGTTTTTCTCCTGAAAATAACTGTTATCAACTGCTGCGCGCCGTCGATCAAAATAAAGATCAATCCTATTTTCTCTATGATCTAACTCAAGATGTACTGCGTGGGACTTTATTTCCCTTGGGCGAACAAACCAAGGCAGAAACCCGCAGGATTGCCCAGGAATTCGGCTTAAAAACAGCAGATAAACCCGATAGTCAGGATTTATGCTTGATTGAAGCTCACGGAACGATGCGATCGTTCTTGGATAAGTATATCGCTGTTAGTGAGGGCGATATCGTCGATCTCGATGGCAAAGTTTTGGGTAAACATAGCGGTATCCATCATTATACGATCGGACAACGCAAAGGCATCGGCATCGCCGCCGCCGAACCTCTCTATGTGGTCAAACTGGATCCCGTCATGAATCGGGTTATCGTCGGTAATCGCGAAAGTGCCGTTAGTGCCGCTTGTCTTGTCGGACGGATGAACTGGGTTTCTATTGCTGAACCCACCACCCCTATCCGCGCGCAAGTACAGGTACGTTATCGTTCTCCGGCCGTTCCCGTCAATGTTATTCCCCTAGAAAATAATCAAGTGAAACTGGTTTTTGATGAACCACAATTTAGTATCACTCCGGGCCAGGCAGCCGTGATTTATGAAGGGGAAATCGTTCTCGGTGGGGGGATTATCTCAGGAGCCACCCCATAGGGAGAGCCACCAATTCACAGAATAACCTGATTATGGTTCGGGGGTCATTCTGCCAATTAGGGACTCTCCCCAGCAGATTTAGCTAAAAATTAACGACGGGGTACAGAAGCCTCGATGTTAATATTCATAGCGGAGACTCTTGGTACAGGATTGCCTTTGGCGCTACCGAGACCCCGGGCCATGGCCAAGAAGCTGGAAGGATCGCCGGCTTTGGGTTTTTGCTCTTGGGGAACATAGCGACGTACAGCATTCTGCCAAACGATTTGAGGGAAGCCCAAAATACCACGATAGTAGCCATCGTAGCGAGGCGAGGTGATGTTGAATGGACGTTCACCAATTTCGCGGCTGGCTAGGGTGCGACGACGTTGGTAGGGAACGGTATCATAACCAAAGCTTTGCAGATACTCGTCACTGTTGAGAAGTTGATCGACAAAACCTTGAATCCCTTTGGTGGCAACGACAATCGACCAAGCAATTTTTTCTCTTTCGCTATAGACATCGCGACCGAGAACTCTTTGTACTACCTGTTCGACAAAGCGATAGTTGCTGTTTTTCTCGTAGAAGCTGTTATAGAAGGTTTTCGATAACAGTAAACCACGAATGAAATCCCGCACCGATAATTGTCCATTGCGTAATTGGGATTCGAGGAAGGGTTCCCGATCCCATTTGAAGGCATGGAAGAAAATCTGACGGTAAGCGGCTTCGATTAAATCGTCCAGGTCGGTAGGGGAGAGGACATTTTCTGTCGTGTAAACTTTCGGTTTTTCGTCTCCACCGACATCATAACCAGCTACCCGCACGTTTTGGGACTTGGGGGCGTAATTTAAAAGAGGAATGGCCAAGGGTAAACCTCCGTATCCTTAGAAATGCTTAAAAAACTTTCCTCCTAATGATAAGGGAGTAGGTGCCAACTAGAAAAGAAATATTAAAAATTCTTACAATTGTTAAGAAAACTTGCTTACCATCCAGGGTGTTGGGGAGCGCCGGAGCAGGGAGAGGGGAGAAAAAAGCGTTCGACTGATAACTGATAACTGATAACTGATAACTGATAACTGAATTTACCAGCCACTAATCGAATAGGATGATGGTTCGGGGGAATCACTAGAGACTGACTCCGATGACTGATTGCGGGATTCAGCACAAAAAGTGGCCGTATTAAAACCGCCAAAACGTTGAACTGTGCTGGTGCGGAGACGTAAATCGGCATCGGCAAACCAAAAACGCTCGATCGAGGTCATAGTTTCGTATTCTGTAATTAAGACTAAACCTTCCTGTTCATCAATGTGATAACGGCCCGCCACGGGAACGATTTCCGCATAACCGCGCTCCCGCAGGAGAACACCCGCTTGGGGATTATCTTCATCGGGAATTAGCGCAAAAACGGTGGTTCCTTGATGATTTTCGTCTTCTTTGTCCCACTGCATCGAACCATCCCAACTGACAAAGGCACCCCCCACAGTCTTAGCGGGATCGACTTCGTGCATTTCACAGATAGCGATAATTTTCGGGTTATCGGCGTTTAAAGCTTCCACATAAATCTCGGAATCGCCAGTTTCTGAGCGTCGAAAGGGTAAATGATGGGTGGTGCGCTGAGATTTCCACTGTCCCGCACTTTTCTGAAAAAAGGTCATACCGTCCATAGTTTTTATCCTCTGTTTTTTCCATCTATTTTAACGCCATGGCCGTTTTCTGTAACCCTTGTCCTCCTCTCTCTCTCATTCATCTCCAAAATAATCATGATCAATTCTCTTGATTTCATAGATTTCTTTTGTCGATACACCTAAGTTATAATCAATCATCAATTGACCTAATTCTTCCCCATCAATCAGCACTATTTTTATCTCATTTCTGGGGGCATATTCTAAAGCCTCTTGGGTAAAATAGGAAGTGGTGATAAAAATACCTTTTTTGGCTCCTTGTCCCGCTAATGCTCCGACAAATTTCTGGATTTCTGGACGACCAACGGCATTATTATCAGCCCATCTTTTGGCTTGAATATAGATTATATCTAAACCGAGTCTATCTTCTTTTATTATCCCATCAATCCCTTGATCACCGCTCTTACCTACCGCTTTACCAGCATCTCTAATCGAGCCACCATAACCCATTTTTACCAGTAATTCTACTACTAATTTTTCAAACGCATCTGGGGATAATTTTCGCAGAATAAAAAGTAAGTCTGTTGCTAATGCTTGACGAATTTCTTGATAGGAGTTTTCTAGTAATTCCTCGGGATTTTGTTCTTGATCAGAAGTTGATAAATTGCTTTCAAGAGTAATAGTTTCATTTTGCTTATTGACTCTAGTAAATTCTTGAAACTCAGGAAATTGCCTGAGAAATTTTGTATCGATATGGTCTAGATTTTGAGATAAGATTTCTTTTCCTTTCTCAGAAATTACAAAAGTTGCCCTTTGGGGTGACTCAATTAATCCCGCTTTCTTTAAATAGGTTTTTGCCCAACCGACTCGATTAGAAAAAATTTCTTGTTGTCCACTGGGAAGCATTTCTTTTCTTTCCGCTTCCGTGACTAGAAACTCTCTGACCAAGGCTTCAAAAATTTCTCGATATTTATAAACTTTGCCATCTGCAAGTATTTTTAATAGAGGCAACATAATCGATTGAAAATCGGGAATAGGCATAGTTCAGATGAAAAGCGGGGGCAGTCATCACAATCATACAGCAACAAGCTCCAAGAATTTAGATAGATAATAATACACCTGAAATTATTAAGAATGTCGAGAGGCATTCCTCAAGAATCTGAGAGAGAATCAATATTATGGGCATCTAATACTAAATCTTGTTTAAAAGGTATAGGAGATCGGGAAGTAGTGGAGCCTTTTTAGTAAACAGTAAACAGAAAACAGTGAACTAAAAACTCACATCTGATAACTGATAACTGATAACTGATGCAAAACTGACGGCTTGGCTCTTCTAGGTTCTGTGTGATAAGTTTAACTTACATAGGATCGATCTTTGTGTCCTTTGTGTCTTTGTGGTTCGCTCCACTCCCTCGCTCTTGAGTAATGTATCTTAGAATACATTTTACCCACCAAACCTGGGAGAGCCACGGCTTTAAATATAACTTAACTCAGTAAAAAAGACCTATTCGGATGGACAAGAAAGCCTTTTTTCAGGGCCTCTCGTCCTAATAACATCCGAAAACCCATGACATCGCGATTAGTCAAGGTTAATTCGATCAGCCATTGACGACCGCCAAGTAATACACTTGTTCTGATAACGGGACGTAGTTGACTTTGACCACCGGAATTTTTTACCTGTCGCCATTCGAGGATTTCTGCGGTGGTGGTGACAGTGTGGTGACTATCTTTTTGGTAGGGATGAACTTGAAAGCGCAGCCAATTGCGATCGCCATCTCGAAAAGGATGCAGATCAAAAGCGTGTAAGGCCGAGGAGCGAGCGCCTGTATCAATCTTGGCCTTTATTTTGGTAATGCCTAAATCAGGTAAATCGAGCCATTCTCGCCAACCGACGATCACTCGATCGAGGGTCATTTTTTTGTCTCTCGTCTAGAATATTCATTAATGTAGCAGAATTCTTAATTTCCTCCCTCTAAAAGTTTACAGATTGAATTTGAGCGACTACAATTAGACCATTCAAACTCCTGGGTGTGGTATGAATTTAAAACATCTGCTTCTTCGTTACTTGGTATGGTTCGATAGGGGGGCATAAATCGACTAAATCCTTATCTGGCAAGAGACTTAATTGATGAGTTCGCTCTAGATAAAAAACAATTGACAAAAGTTGGGGTAATGTCTGTTTCTATAAGGGTTTCATCTCTTATAACCCCCGTCCATTGCATAACACAAACCGAAGAACCACAAATGTTTGAGTAAAATCGGAGTAAAGTCTTTAGGTTTAGGCGATTGATGCCCGATAGGGTTAGAGTAATCAGGGAGAAACTGATTTATCGAGAGGCTATATTATCCTATGCTAGAACTCTACCAATTTGAATTATCTGCCTATTGTGAGAAAGTCCGTCTCATCCTCGACTATAAAGGTCTTGCCTATAAAAAAAGGGACGTGGTGCCAGGGGTGGGACAATTGGAATTATTCCGTCTTTCCGGACAGCGCCAGGTCCCGGTCCTCAAGGATGGTGACACTTATATCGCTGACTCGACGGAGATTGCTTTTTATCTCGATCGCAAGTATCCTGAAAAACCAATTATCCCTACAGATCCCCTCCAACGGGGTCAATGTTTATTAATCGAAGAATGGGCCGATGAATCCCTGGGATTAAAAGGAAGAACCGCTTTTCTCGGCGCTTTTGCCCAAAATCAAAACTTTCGTACCGCCTTTTTACCCCGGGAAACTCCCGATTTTATGCGCTTGTTGCTGGGTTCCTTGCCGGGGGAATTAATTGATATTTTTGGGACGGGTGTAGGTCTGGGAAAAGATGCTATCAATACGGCTAAAAAAGGGCTACAACAGGACTTAGAGGCTTTAAACCTCATTTTAGCCAATCGTCCCTATTTAGTCGGGGATCAGCCCACTTTAGCCGATTTAGCTGTGGCGGGATTAAGTGTACTGCTTCAGTTTCCCCAGGGTTCCTATCTCAACTTACCCCCGGAATTGCAAGGCAAGGGGATTCCAGGGTTAGCTGATAATAGCGCCTACGAGGGCTTTTTTGTCTGGCGTGATCGTCTTTATAGTCAATACCGTCAAACTATTACCCCGGGGAGTTCCACCCCTCCCATCGATTCCCCCACCTCTATCCAGATCGAATAGCAGAGCTTGACTAGGGTGGTGGGGTGTGGGGTGTAGGGTGTAGGGTGTGGGGTGTGGGGTGTAGGGTGTGGGGTGTAGGGTGTAGGGTGTAGGGTGTGGGGTGTGGGGTGTGGGGTGTAGGGTGTGGGGAAAATAAATAAAAATAATCTCCTGACGACCGACGACCGGCTCCTATCTCCTGTTAAGATTCGCGTAAAACGTAGCCGACACCGCGCACGGTATGAATGAGGCGTTTTTGACCACCAGCTTCCATTTTCAGGCGTAAATAGCGAATATATACCTCAATAACGTTTGATTCTCCTTGAAATTCATCTCCCCAGACATTTTCGAGAATTTGATCCCTTGATAATACTTCTTTCGGGTGAATCATCAGGTAGCGGAGCAGTTCAAATTCCTTCATCGTCAACTCAATATTTTTGTTCTTATAGGAGAGACGACGAGTGGCTAAATCCAATACTAAGTCACCGAAGCGCAATTGTTCGGGGATAGTTTCCATCGGTTGCAGGTAAAAACGGATTAATTTGAGGAAAGATTGCGAATTATAGGGTTTGAGAAAATAATCGTCGGCTCCCGCTTCCAAACAGGCGAGACGTTCTTCTAGAGTTTCTTGAGATACTAATAAAATAATATAAACGCGACTTCCCTGGGAACGTAAACGACGACAAAACTTTACACCGGCCTCCGCCGCGAGGAGGCGATCGAGTATAATCATCGCTGGCTGCCAACTTTCCACTTCTGGGAAAGCGCTATCAATGCTAGGCACAATCAGGGGACGATAACCTGCTTCTTGCAAGTTCGCACTAGCTAGTTTAGCGATATTCTCCTCAATTCCCACCAAGAGAATCGAAGAACTCAGAACTGGTGTACTCATTAGTCGGCAGCGGTAAAGAAATAGGAAAGATAGGGAGGCGACTGGCCAATTATACTTAATTCATTCTTGCCTAACCGATTTTAGATAAAAAAGTTAACGCTGTGGTGCGTTGGACAAAATTACCATTGACAGACCAACCGGTCACTCGATCGGGGGACGACCAGAGGCTAAGATGATCTACAGGGGGATCCGCATAAAAATTTTCTCCACCGCTACCCAATAAACAGGAACTCCAATGGGTAAAATAATCATGACTAAGGCGATAAATAGGAAAATTACCGATTAATGGCACTCCCCACCCGTCCAGAGCCATTAAAGCTCGAATTTTCACCCCTTGAGCTTGCCAATAATAGGCTAAAGCGATCGCATTTACCACCCCCGCACTAAACCCAATCAAGGTTAGGTCTTCTCCGGGTAAAAAAGCTTCATTTAAGCAAGAAAAAGGAGAAATAATAATATAGGAGCGTAATTTGACCGATTTGCTCCCCAGATGTCCTAAAAAATCCTCCGTCAATCTAGAATCATGAAAACCAGTACAAATCACTAAGGTATTGACACTCCCGTCCTTAAAAGCGAGGGATTCTTGGTTCATAGAGTTTCCTTAATTAGTAGTTTAAATGAGCCTAAACCCTTAAATAGCCTGGAATCCAACAAAGCAAAAAGCTTTTTTTATTAAAATTGCTTTTTTGAATTCTGGTGAGCCTTACTTGGCAAGGCTTGCGTCGATTATTTTCTGCTAACATATCATAACTACTCTAGAAGAGCCATAATTGTTAAGAAAATGACGCGAATTACCGTTATTGGTGCAGGGATTGGCGGACTAACGGCGGCGGCATTATTGGCGCGTCGAGGTTATCAAGTCACAGTATATGATCAGGCGCTTGTCCCCGGGGGTTGTGCCTCGACTTTTTCCCGTCGGGGTTTTACTTTTGACGTGGGGGCAACTCAAGTGGCAGGATTAGAAGTAGGGGGCATTCATCAGCGCATTTTTGCCGAATTAGGGATAGATTTACCCGATTCTGTCCCCTGCGATCCCGCCTGTGCCGTTTTTCTGCCGGGGGAAACCAATCCGATTAATGTCTGGCGCGATCGGCAAAAGTGGCAAGAGGAAAGACAAAAACAATTTCCGGGCAGCGAACCTTTTTGGCAATTATTACAAAAACTCTTTCAAGCAAGTTGGCGTTTTCAAAGTCGCGATCCAGTTTTACCCCCGCGCAACTGGTGGGATTTAGGGCAATTAATCGCCGCTTTGCGTGTAGATACTGCCATTACCTTCCCCTTTACTTTGATGACTGTGGGGGATGCTCTGCGATTATACGGCTTAGAGAGGGATAAACGCCTAAAAACCTTCCTTGATCTCCAGTTAAAGCTTTATTCCCAAGTTACTGCCGATGAAACCGCTTTACTTTATGCCGCCACCGCTTTAGCAGTTTCTCAGTCTCCCCAAGGTTTATCCCACCTTCAGGGTAGTATGCAGGTATTAAGCGATCGCCTAGTAACAGCTTTGGAAAAATACGGCGGTAAATTGCAAATGCGCCACACAGTAGAAAAAATACTGACAGAAAAGGGAAAAGCCCAGGGAATTATCGTCAGAAATCAAAAAAATGGTCAAATATATCCAGAAATGGCCGATGAGATTGTCGCTAATATCCCGATCCAAAATTTACCACAATTAATCGATCGCGAAGCCATTCCCAGTCTTTATCACCGGAGAATCGAAAAACTTCCCCCCGCATCCGCTGCTTTTGTGGTTTACTTAGGAGTCGATCGCGCTGCTATTCCCCCCGATTGTCCTCCCCATTTGCAATTCCTCTACGATTACGATGGCATAATCGGCGAAAATAACTCTTTGTTTGTTTCCGTGAGTAAAGAAGGAGATGGCCGCGCTCCAGTGGGAAAAGCGACGATTATTGCTTCTTCCTTCACCGATACCAGTCTTTGGTGGCAAAAAGGAGAAGATAATTATCAGCAATTAAAAGCAGCATACACCCAAGAGGCGATCGAGCGTCTCGGTAATTATTTCCATCTTAGTCCTGATCACATCGTTCACATCGAATCAGCTACTCCTCGCACTTTTGAACGGTTTACGGGGCGAAATCAGGGCATTGTCGGCGGTATTGGTCAAAGACTGTCCACTTTTGGCCCTTTTGGCGTAGCGACGCGCACTCCGATCCCCCATCTTTGGTTAGTAGGAGATTCCACCCATCCGGGAGAAGGCACTGCCGGAGTCAGCTATTCGGCACTCACGGTAGTTAGACAGATTGAGAATCAATTATACTTTAGACGTTCATAATCTGAGATTTATTAAACTTCTGAAATCGTAGAGTCAGCAAGGAATCCAGTTCTTTTTTATGTTTCAGATGGGCATCATTCAGACATTCATAAATA
>NZ_SFBO01000084.1:0-6263 GCF_007095705.1 Microcystis sp. Msp_OC_L_20101000_S702 | reverse complement strand
ATGGGATAGAGAGGTGCGTAGTTCACCCAAGGAGAATTAATCTCTCGAAGTAAAAGTGAAAGGAATTTCTGAAATGGAATTCAGTCTGTCTATATTTGACTATACTTTTACTAACTATTACAGTGATTTACCCAGTAAAACCAGATCACCAGTTAGATGGCGATAATCCTGTTTTATCCCTGAAATTCCGTCAAAACCCCATAGATAGCCCAGATAGCCATGGCGCGTAAATAATGACAAGCGCGAAAAGTTCCCACCGATGTAATCGCTTCTGGGGTGCGAAATTGTAGGCCATTTTCATAAATTTGTCGCACCACTGCCTCCGTAATTTGCCATCCTTGCTTTTCCATTCCCATTTGTAGTAAAAAAGCCACCAACCCAAAATTAATTCCTACCCAAACTTCCAAGGGATGAGTTGCCTCGGGATTTTCGGGAGTACCATCGGGTTTTAAACCATTGGCTGCCCCAAATTTTCCCCCATGAAACTTGAGAAAACAAGCCTGATAAATCTTACTTAAAGCTGATTGCGTGTATTGATTTTCTACCACATCCGGCAAAGCCAATAAACGAGCATAAAATTGACCGCATAATTGGTCAGTCATCACCACATCGGAACCACTACCACTATCTAAATTATAATATTCTCCATTCCAGAGAGTCTGATGATAAATAGCGCGAGATTGCTGTAACCAACTGGCAAAAATTGCCGTATCCTCTCCAAGAATTGCCCCAATTTTCAGCGTCGCTTCTAGGGCTGCTATCCACAAACCACCACAATAGGCACTAATTCCCTGTAAACGCCAATCATCAAAGGTTTGGTCTGGTGCGCCGGAATTTTCGGGGATGCCATCGTTATCAAGGTCAAAAGTTTTTAAATATTGCAAAGTCAGAACAATTGACGGCCAACATTCCCGCAGAAAATCCTCATCTTTAGCCCCCGTTAATAAATAATCCCGATAGACTAATAAAACAAAATCACTGCCTAAATCTTTCCAGAGATTACAATCTTGATAACTGGTGTAATTGCTCTTTTGCCAAGGGTGTTCATTGGGTGCGCCTAAATCGTGGGGAGTGGCATTTTTGGTCTTACGAATGGCACTAGCTTGGTTATATCCAATAATCCGAGGAGTGTCGTCACTGCTGGGAATTGCCCTAGCAAAAGCTTCCATGACGGCCTTTTCTAAGCGCGGCCATAACATCAATAACCCAAAGGAACCATAGAGACGCACATCAAGACTTTCATACCAACGATAATCAATACATTCTAACACTCCGAATTGACCAATCGGATCCCGTTCCGTGGCGGCCGTCCAGAGAGTGCCGCCGTCCGTTAACAGGTATAATTCGTTAAATAAAGCCATTTTAAACCAATCGGCCAGATCGCTGCGTTCTAGGATCGGTTTTTGCCAGTTAATAATATTTTCTCGCCATGTATCGCCGTGTTTTAAAGCCGTGCGTACCATCGCCCAAGCATTTTGACCATTGCGACCGAAAAAGTCCGTATAACGACGATAATAGTTAATTCCTTGGGCAAATTCGGTGACTGGTAAATCCCAAGCTAAAATAAAAGGAATTTTGCGAGTTTTCCCCGGACGAATGGTAAAACGAATCGCCATAGCCGTGGCCGTTTCTTCCCCTTTTTGGGCGGGGGTTTCGTCCTCAATATCCGGTAAAGAGCCATTCATGGCGAAATAGTCCCAAACTTCGCCCCCATCGCCCGCAGGGTTCCATTTACCCAGATAGAATACCTCTAGACTCGGATTAGTGATACTAGCAATCGCCATCTGTCCATCCCCTTCCCCGGGGTTTTCGTAATCCCGACGCATTAGACAGCCAACGCGGAAATTATCGACAATCCATTGATTATAATTACCCTCACTTTCCCCCCATTTTGATTGATATTCATAGACGGGACTACCATCATCTCTCACCTTAACCACTGGGGATTTAATCGCGTTAGTAAACCAACCGATTGTATTTTGCCAAGTCAGCATAATACTAATAGTAATCGGTTTATCGGTGGGATTATGAGCCGTCCATTCAAATAGGGCTATAGGATAACTACTTTCTTGATAATTATGCGCCCAAACCGGTGAGAATTGTTCGCAAATTAATTGAGTCTGAAAAACATCTTTATACTCGTACCAACTGCGGGGATAAAGCGCAGAATATGTCCCCTTTTCGGCTGGATACCACGACCAGCGCGATAATGTTCCATCCGTCGGGCTTTCCGTCGCCATAGCGTAGGCTTGGGCGCTTCCGTCTTCTGTTTGTTCAAAAATGCTAAATTGACAGGCTGCAAGGCTATTAAAGCTGTGTTCACCGCCGTCCAGATGCCAGAGGTTAAAGTCACCTTTGGGGGAACGTCCGATGCAACCGGCCCCAAATCCCCCCAGAGGCATCCCATGCCAAGGACCATCATCTAAATTGCTGGCATAGCGGACGCTGTAGGGTTTTTCCCAACCTTTGCCTAGAGGACGTTTCCAAGCAGCGGCGGGAATTTCTGGAAGGGAGACGAGATTAAGCATAGATGTTGTTAAGTGGGGTGTCGGGTGTGGGGTGTCGGGTGTGGGGTGTCGGGTGTGGGGTGTCGGGTGTGGGGTGTGGGAAGAATAAATAAAAATAATCTCCTGTCTCCTGTCTCCTGACTCGGAGAATACAGACCCCACCAAGAAACTTTTTCAGTAAAACCTAATTATTCGCTAAAGAGATAATTACTGCGATCGCTGACAGTCCAATCTTGATTTTCTCCCCCGATAATTAAACGTTTAATATCGACAAAATCCTTACTTAATTGGGTCAAGGCATTGATTAAAATATCCAAAGCAATAAGATCGCTAGTACCGAGATCAAACCAACAACGTCCCCAAGTACCTAAGTATTCAAAATCGGTCATATTGTGCATCGGTGACATAAAGGCATTTTCGACCATATCTGGATCGTATTCCATATAACTAATATCGACTCCCACCTCCTGTACCTGTAGGTTTTCGGCATTGAAAGCTCCTAATTTACCCAAATAAAACCAAGAAGCAAAAACTTCTTCTACATACTGCTGTTCCATATTCGAGGGAACCGTCGAAAATTCCAGCCAAAACCAGACATCAAAAGGATTAAATTCGCGAAATTGCACTTCCATGTTTTTTATAGGAGACAGGAGTAGTCACTGATAACTGAGGCTCTTCGGTTTGTGTTATGCAATGGACGGGGGTTATAAGGGATGAAACCCTTATAGAAACAGACATTACCGCAATTTTTGTCAATTGTTTGCGTCTGGAGCGAACTAATCAATTAAATCTCTTGCCAGATAAGGATTTAGTCGATTTATGCCCCCATATCGAACCATACCAAGTAACGAAGAACCATAACTGATAACTGATTACTGATTACTGATTACTGATCACTGATAACTTACCCACTGATAACTGATAACTGATTACTGATTACTATGCTGTAATTTCCAGAGAAAACTAGCGAGGAGATTGGTGATAATATGAGCGAGGATCGGGATTAATAAATTACCGGTGATGATGACGGTATAACCGAGGGCAAAACCGACAACAGTTGCCCAGATAACATAGGGCCATTGTTGGGAACCGCTAAAATGGAGGATGCCAAAAATTAGACTAGAAACGGTTAAACCAAAGATATTTAAGCCCAAAGCTGGCAAAATCACCCCGCGAAATAATAATTCTTCACTTAACCCCGGCAGTAATCCAATCCAAATTAAATCGGGCCAAGCTAAAGGTTTAATGACTAATTCTAAGTAAGAGTTAGCACTATGGCGATAACTAGACCAAAAACGATAGAGAAGCCCACTAATTCCACTAATTGACCCCGCTAAGGCTAATCCGAATAGGAAATCTGGGAGAGTCCAGCGAATGGCGGGAATAGCGATCGCACCGAAATATTGCCAAACTTTGGCGACTACCAGCAAGATAATCGCCGTTACCGCCATAATGGTGAGGACTTGTGTGCGTGTCAGGGGATCAAATTCGGGATTAGGGGAATTAGTCACGGATTCTCGGATAAACAGCGTAAAGAGTTTAAATTAGGGCGAAGAGATGCGAGGCTAACCCCTGCCCGTTGACAAACGATCGCACTGATCGCCTCTGTATATGAGTGTACCCTAATTGCTTTCACCCCTAGAGGTTCTGGGGCCACCTTCATTCTTGTACTATTTTCTTGCACAGCAATCAGTACAGTTTTTTCTTGACAAAAACTTAAAACTGTGCTAGAGCCGCAGGCACCAGCGGGAACGATCAGCGCGTCCACCTCCCGGCGCCAAATAGCATCGGGACTGGGCTGCTTGACCAATTGGGGGGCGCGACTCAAACCCACCAAAACGCAGGGTAAAAAAGTATAACCGATTTCTTCGGCTGCGGCCTTGGGGGAAAGTTGCGGATCGAGGGGCAGCGGACTTAAAGCGGGGGCGTGGGCTGCCGGTATTTGGAATTGTCGGACCACCAGATGGGAAATTACCGCCTCGGCCCCGGCAAGGGGATCCACCCCCTGACCATGGCGATAATTAGCCAGGGCAATGCTATCGGGATCGTCGGGAAAACGGGCAACAATGGCGATCGCTTCCGCTCGGCCTTGCTTAATCAGTTTTTCTGCCCCCCGCAGCAAGCTGTCGGGATTGCCAATTGTTCCCCAACTGGCCCCGGAGGCTGCCTGTCGCAACTGCACATTTAAGGGGGCATCGGTGATAACGTAATCGGTCAGATCTAAGCCTAGGGTGGCCCGGACAGCATCGGCAGCCTGAAGGTGTCTTTGCAAGAGGTCAAATTCAATGGCGCGATCAAATAGTAACCCGATGCGATTTTGATGGACGGGACTTAATCCCCAATCCCCCCGGGCAAAACGATCTAAAGCGTAACCCTCTACATAATGGGTGTTGGCTAGAGGCCAGTACAGTTGTGCGCCGTTGAGGACATTGGGATGGGTAATTAGGCGATCACAAACTTGAGCGATCGCTTTGGCCACGGGAATGCCATCCCCAGCATAACCGCCAATCGCTGCCCCGATGCCGGTGGGAATAATTAGTACGGCGGTATAGGGACGGGAATTCACGAGGCAGTGGTGACAATCGCTTCGACTTTGACTTGATTATTCTCGGTATCCACTTCTGTGATTGCCCAACGCAAGGGTTCACCCCGTTTGGCTAATTCTTTTTCGATTTCTTGCTGCAGTTGTTGCGGGGTTTCCTGTAGGTCGATTTCGGCACTAATAAAGTGAGTGGTCATGGGAATGGTCTAGAATAGTTATCCCCTCAGTTTATCAAGATTTTGCCCTCTTGCGCTGGTTTATCGGCTCTCTGGGTCAGGAACCACAAAGAGACAAAGGAATGTACCTTTTGGGCGAACGCAGTTCGCCCCTACATTGTGGACAAAATCCGTTACTGTAGGGGCGCAAAGCTTGCGCCCTCCGATCGATTGGGATATTATTCCCACGCAAGTCCCTAAACTGATCACACAGACAATAGGAGAGCCAGAGCCGTTCTCGTACTATGATTAATACTAGGCTTTCCCCTAGAGATTATGATCGCAGTTCCCAACTACATCAGTCCCCAAGAATATCTCGCTATCGAGCGCCAGAGCCAAATCCGCCATGAATACCGACGTGGTTTGGTTTATGCGATGGCCGGCGGTACGGATAATCACGAGCGCATCGCCTTCAATTTTCTCAAAGTCATTGACGAACATTTCGGCGACTCTACAGACTGTCGGTTTCACTCGGGTAATGTCAAGGTTAACTATCAAGATCAGTTTTATTACTATCCCGATGCTTTTGTTACCTGCGATCCTCGCGATCGCCAAGATCGTTACCTGAAACGCTATCCGAAACTGATCGCGGAAGTGCTTTCCCCCAGTACGATTGCTTTTGACAAGGGCGAAAAATTCCAAGATTATCAACAGATAGAAACTTTAGAAGAATATGTATTAATTTCCCAAGAAATCCAGCGCGTGGAATGCCGTCGTCGTAATTCTCTGGGGATATGGGAAACGACTATTTACGAGACCGGCGATCGCGTGATCCTGCCAAGTATTAACCTAGAGTTAGCGATCGCCGATCTCTACCGGGGAATAGATTAAAGTGATAAACACCGTTATCCCGTTGGAAGTTGAAAGGCATCATTGACTAGATAGTTACTAATTCTGTACGCAAATATTGCATCTAGAATTAGCTTTGTACGCTTTGACCCGTACTGGGTTAACTACGAACCTCTCTATCGGATTCCCGCTAAAGGCGGCCTCTCCGAC
>NZ_SFBO01000083.1:0-4928 GCF_007095705.1 Microcystis sp. Msp_OC_L_20101000_S702 | reverse complement strand
TTCCGTGAATTCTAGGTTAATCATGTTTTTAATGAGTGCTTTGCTTCTAATTATGACTCTTGAACTATATTATTGTCTTTGAGTAAAAAATGCAAGTTATAACCGTGCAAAGTATAGCATTACTTCCAGTTCATCCTTGAGCATGACCGATAAACTGGAACTACGCGGCACCCCAGAAGAAACTACCAAGTTCCCCCATTTGGGGACACGATTTATTCCCAAAAATATTGGCTATGCGTTGGTTGTTTCTGCATTGGCAGATGTGTTTGTCACCCGACTGGCCCGCAGTGGCAGAATGGTGGGCTACCAAGTGCAGCCGGTAGATGGCATTCCTCCAGATGTCAACACCATCACCTTTTTGATGAATCCTGCCTACACGATGAATGGTAGCTTGGATGGGATGACTGGCAGCATTGCCACAAGCGATCGCTTCTTCAAGCACGTTCCCGAAATGCGTAGCCAGTACGGTTCCCTTTATCCCGCTAGTTACTATCGCCTGAAAGAGGCGTATGACTTAAAACGCCAAATTGAAGCGGAAGATAAACGCCGAGAATCTTACTTCTCTAATTTTAATGTGCGTTTAGTCGATGAAATCTCTTTAGATCGGAATATCGACAGTGGACCTGCACCAACCACCATTGGAGTGCAACGGGAAGAAGACAAACCCAGTACCCAAATGACTGAGGAGGAAAAGAAAAAAGCCGAAGAGGAAAAACTGAACAATGCTAAGGCGGATGCTGCGGCGACCGTCAGTGAGAAAAGCGCCGCCGCCAAAGCAAAACAGGCCGAAATCCAAAGCAAAATTAATGACCAAGAGAAACGAGTGCAAGCCACAGAAAGTTTTGCAGGCTGGCAAAAACGGATGGAAGATATCCAAATTCGGGCGGGTAAGCGCAATATCGTCAATACCTACGTTTGGGATGCCGATGGTGGTCTGCGAACTGAAGCTCAAAGCTTTGCCAACACCGTAGAACATACCATTGGTGGCTCTTTTGGTCTGAATGCGGGTTTAGGCGTTGAAGGAAAGTTTGCTGCTGCTGCTGCTGTTGAACTCACTACCCAAGCTACGGTTAACTTAACTCAAACCATGAGCAAAACTGAAGCTCGGAGTAAGGGTTTTCAGTTGAATGTAGATCTGAGTGGTTTGGAGTATAAAGGCATCACCGATTACAACGATCGCCCGATTCTGCCCGGGGAAAAAGTAGATCGCTATCGGTTTATGAGTTTCTACCTGGAAGGAAGTACCGATAACTTCCACGACTTCTTTAACTATGTGGTCGATCCTGAATGGCTGCGTAGCAACGACGAAGAAGCGCGGGCCTTGCGTGAGACCCAAGCAGGTAAGCCCAATAAAGCCTGGCGGGTATTGCACCGGGTCACTTATGTGGAACGTCCGGCATTGATGGGCTTTGGTCGCGATGTGCGTAAATTACGCGCTGCTGCGGCAGTCAGTGACAATCAAGCATTGTTGGATAAGATTGCTAAATTGGAGGAAGAAAACCAAAAACTTGAGAAGAAACTGGATACTATCATCAGTTTGTTGAAAGGGCAGGAATAATTGCTCATTAGGGTCTGCTAAATAAATCTCAAATTAGGTGCCAGGTTTTGAACACCGGCGAGCAATTCGCCCCTACCGCTCAAAACCTGGCATTTTTATTGGCGATCGCAAAGCTCTTATGTAGGGCTTGTACCAATTCTCCAAAGTCTGACTACAGAAGTTTAATCCCCCTAAATCCCCCTTAAAAAGGGGAACTTAAAGGGGGATTTAAATTCGATGTGTAGTTTTCATTTAGAGAAATGGTATAAAATAAAGCTTTTGACCTGTTAAAGTCCGATGTTAGTGCAAGAAAATAGGATTGGGACTTTCAAAAACCTTGCATTATCCTTCTTATAGTACATCGCTTGGTACAAAAAACCAGGGCAACAAAGCCTGAAACGACCGACTCCTGACTCGGAGACTCCTGACTCCTACCCCCAGGAAAAACTTTTTCAGCAGACCCTATGTAGAGTTTGCTGAATAAATCTAAAAACCTTGTTAGATAAGGCTTTTAGACTTTTTTTCCCTCAAAAAGTGCTGACCATTGGAGTGATCGGGGGGAAATTTAGGCACTTTTTCCCTGAAAATTAGGTAATTCGCCACCTCAAAACTGGTAAAACCCCACACCCCACACCCCACACCCCACACCCTGTCCCCAGGAAAAACTTTTTGCCGCAAACCCTAATTAAGCGGTTAAATCGATTAACTTTTGTTTTAAAGTTTCCAATCCGAGGCGACGAATAGCCGAGATAAAAACAGCTTGGGGATATTTTTCCTTAGCCATTTCCAAATCCTCGCTTTTTACCTGATCCAACTTATTAAACACCATTAACATCGGACCGGTTTGAATCGGCATCTCCGAGAGGATTTTTAACACCGAGGCAATCTGACTTTCCCAAGCTGGATGGGAGAGATCCACCAGATGGAGTAATGCCTCTGCTTCCGTTACTTCCTCTAAAGTTGCCCGAAAAGCATCCACCAGCGAGGGGGGTAATTCGTGGATAAAACCCACCGTATCGGTTAGTAACAGGGTGTGAGAGACTTGGGTGAGGGAATCGGTAATAGTTAAGCGTCGGGTGGTGGGATCGAGGGTAGCAAACAGTTGATCGGCGGTGTAAACTTCGGCAGCGGTGAGAGCATTAATTAAAGTAGATTTTCCCGCATTGGTGTAACCGACGATCGCCACACTGGCTACATCTTGTTTTTGCCGTTGTTTGCGTAAACGGGAACGATGAGCTTGCAGTTGATCCACCTCATCCTGGAGACGGGATAAACGACGTTGAATAGTTCGGCGTTCTGTTTCTAATTTTGTCTCCCCCGGTCCGCGAGTGCCAATTCCTCCCCCTAATCTCGACATGGCTAATCCGCGCCCGGTGAGACGCGGTAAAGTGTATTCTAATTGGGCTAATTCTACCTGTAGTTTACCCGCTTGCGATTGGGCCCGTTGGGCGAAAATGTCCAGGATAACCTCGGTGCGATCGACCACTCTCACCCCGATTTGGTTCTCTAGATTGCGAATTTGGGCGGGAGAAAGGTCGCGATTGAATACAACTAAATTAGCCCCCGAAGTTTGCACCTGTAGGGCGATTTCTGCCACTTTTCCCGAACCGATCACTGTTTGAGGATGGGGATGATCCCGTTTTTGTCGGGTGACTTGCAAAACTTTACCCCCGGCGGTATCAACTAAACGCTCTAATTCGCTTAAACCGTCCTCAAACTGGCGATCGCTCATATCGTCGGTCATTAAACCAACCAATAGCACCCGATCTTCGGCTGTATCAACGGTTATAGCGGTAAATTCTCGCTGAAACTCCGCCTCTAGTCCTTCCACTAACTCTAAAAAGTCCTGTTTGCTTAAATCCTCTAGATTTAAGGGCGGGGAGACAGACCAGTATATATTACTATTGACATTTGTTTGACTTTGTGGTATGAGATGCGCCAGATAGACTTGCTCCACATAACCGGTCGCCCCACCACCGCGACGGATCATGCCTGTGCCAGTTAGGGTTAAGATCACCAGTGCGTCTAGTCTTTGCAAAGCCATGGCGGTTAGACTGGATTCTTTTGGCGGTTCTTGCTTGAGTTCCGTGGCGATGCAACGAATTCCGCAAAGACGTTCGGAACCGTAGCGGGGTAGTTCCAAGAGAGAAAATTGCGTTTGTCGGGGGGTTCCCACTCCCACTCGAATTACCTGGCCGCGACGGTTGATATAGGTGCAGAGGGGTTGATGGATATCGGTACTGATGGCCGCCAGTCTTTGGGCGAATTCTGGGGTGGTGAGGGTATCAATAGGCAAGCGTTCATGGTACAGCCTTTGTAGCTGTTTCATCTGACTAGCTTTTAGTCCCTGGGTATTGCCGAAGATGGTATCGATAGGCTTTCCTCGCAATTAGGATTTTATCTATATATTGTAGCGATTTTGACACTCGCTGCTCTTTCCTTTTTTGGCACGTCGCCAATGAGAACAGACAAGTCTGGGCATTTTCAGGAACAGGGAATAGACAGTGCTTCCTTCTCCAGCAAACTCAGGATATGAATCTTTATTAGCGAAAAATATGGCAAAATTTTCCACCGTCGTCAAGGATTTTTACATTTCATATTTTGCAATTTTTATAGCCAAACTCAAGTATTTACTCAATAGTAACCTTTCCTTATATTAATAAAGCAAGAATAACAAAAAGGGAGAAAATAAAAAATACAAGCATTAAAGAAACTCCCTTAGATGAATAATAACATTCTGGAACTTCAAAAATTTAGAACAGAGACCTATAACTTGATTGGACGTGCCAAAAATGTAACTTTTGAGTTAATGGACGCAGTTTTAATCACAAAAACAGCATACTGTTGGGCAGATTTTTCTCTTTCTCCTCTTAAAAAATGTGGTTCTGCCTCAACCGTAATAGATATTCCCCTAGAGGTATATCTATTAACCATTGATTTTACTTAATCTTACCATTGACTTTAATAAATCTTAAAAATACTCTAAGTTACTTATAAAAATAAAGGTACGTTAGCGACAGCGTAACACGCCCTACTTATACAACTTTTGCCAGAGGTCTAAGGCAAAGTCGTCCTAATACTAAATCCTGTTATTAAAAACTGATTATTTATTCCCCTTTTTGCCGAACGTCCGAAGTCTCACCGTTGAAGCCTTTTGCCTGAGCAGAAAACGGGTTTCTCCGAGAAACCCGTTTTCTGTGCGTTACTCAACGGATTTAGTATAAAAGGACAGGGTTTCAAACCCAGGATTTGCGGTGATACAATAAAGTTAAGCAAAATGCGATCGCAAGAGATAAAGCATGGTTCAAGCACCCATCGAACCCCAACTTTTCTATCCTGATTCCGACGGTAAACCTATGGCCGACAACACAGTTCAATATCGCTGGATTGT